>RDZP01000023.1 GCA_004294005.1 Cytophagia bacterium | reverse complement strand
AATACAGATAATCTTGGTATTTTTTCGTGCCAAATGGTTTGCAAAACCTTCGCTATGAAGAAAATGGCATTTTTCAAAAATTGCTATCAAGTAAAATCACTTAGCACCTAAAATAATAACCAACAACAAAAAATCTCCACCAAAATATAATTTTGTGTGGAGTTTTTTTTTATAACTACTTTGTTCAGAAACTCTATGCTTAAAACATCATTAAAACTCTCTTATTTTCAGTTATCAAGCATATATTTAATAAAATCTCATTTATACCTATTTTTTAAAATTAATTAAAAAACATCCAATCTATACCAAACGTAAATGTAAAAGGCATAGCAGGATAGTCTGGGGTAGTTTCGTAACTTCTGTAATCAGCCCTACGAAAATTTAAAAGGTTGATAAATTTACCAAAAATTCTAAAATTATCAATCTTTACATTCATAAATGCTTCTAAATACCAAAACTCTTGCACAAGTCTTGTATTTTGTAAGTGATATTGTTTTACGACAGGTAAATAAGCATTTGCCAAATAATTCGTTTTATAGCTCGCTTCAATGCCTATTTGTGATTTGATACGACTTTTATACAAACAATCTTCACAAAATACTCGTCCTGTATAAGACAAAGCAGGAGCGCGAAACAAATTACTACCAATGTTTTGAAAATAAGTAGCACTTTGAATTGTTTTTAATTTACCAAATTTTAATTCTACATCTGTTCCAAGTCTTGTCATTTGAAGCACATCATTGGTTTGTTGTGGTAATGCTTTTTCATTAAAATAAATATAATTGGCTATTACTTGATAATTAAAAAAAGGTCTTACAGATAAAAATTTATTGTTCCAAAAAGCCTCTGCTTCTACTTCATTGACAAAAACATTACTAAAATTAGCATTGTTCCAGATAAAATGATTACTTACATAATTTTGTTCTAATAAAGAAGGCGAATAAAGCATACTTTTACCTTTCGCAACAAACCATTTACTTTGAAATATTGCTGATAAATGATAATCTCTGCCTAATAAATGTTCTGCCTCTAATGTCAAACGAGTACTATCTTTTAATTGTAGAAACATTTTGCCTCCAATAAAATTCTGAATACCTTTTCCTAAATTTGGGCTAATGTTTCTACTGCTAATGATATTGCCTTGACTATCGTATTGATAGGCAAACTTTAACTTTCTATCAGTCAAATAAAAATCATAAATTCTATTTTTATAATAAACTTGATAATTGAATTTACGCCAACGTCCTTTCCAACCAATTTTATTATCTATTTGCCAATAGATAGTTCCATCGTTTGTTGAGGTATTAGAAAAATTATACAAAGGAAACACTACACCATTTTGCATAGTATAGGTTTGAGTAAAAGGATAATAATTTTGTCGTGTAATAATTGAAAGACTATCTTGTGCAAACAAATCACTGTACGCATCTCGTTGTCTATTTATATCACTGACCGCAAAACCTATCAGCCCTTCTCCTATTTTATATTGTTGATACAAATGAAAATTATTGTGCGTCTGCCAACTTCTTGCTCTATTAGATAACTTTGCCACGACTTCTCTGTATGCAAAACGTCCACTATCAGGAAGACTTGCATCTTTTACAATTCCTCCTTGTTCATTTACAACTTGATTGAGATGAGAATAATGAAATAAAAGACGATATTTTTTGTTTTTACTTTCATATTGTGAGGCTAAATAAAGCGTAGTTTGGTCTGCTAAAATATCTCTTGTATTGTCTGCACCATATATTTTATTAGAATTGGTACGTTTATAATTCAAAGTAAAAGATAATCTTTTATTCACATTGCGTGCATAAATAAAATTAGCGGCTTGGTCGCCTGTTGTTCCTTGCACATAATTTAAACGAATAAATGGGGATTTTGTATCATAATATTCTACGTTATCCGCTGTAAAAAGATAAGGTCTAAAAGCATCAATTCCTACTCTTGCTCCAATTTGATGAGGTGTTTGAAAATACATTGGTCTTAAAGCCGTTCCCCAACCACCTAAATCTTGGTACAAATAATTTGACTTTTGAACAACTGTAAAATGATGAAAATTATTTAATAATGTATCTAATTTGTATAATCTTTTTGTATCATCTATAATATCCGTTTCTTTGAATATAAGCGTTGTGTTTGTGCCATAGACTTGCTTAGTAGTATCATCTAAAATTTGACTTTGTGCGTATATCGTTTGAAAAGATAAAATAAAAATAAAAATTATGATAAAAAAATAGAATAAGAATCGCATATTATTATAAAAAAAGAGATAAAAAAAGGGTTTTATGATTGTTAAATATTTATTATTGATTGACAAAATTTAAAAAGATAACTATTATTCGTAAAATAAATATTGATGACTTAGTACTAAAAATATTTTTTCCATATTCAATGGTTTTAAAATCATTGAGTATGGAAAAAATAAGAAATATTGATTATGATAAATGTATCATTATTGTAAATTTTGGTCTAATTTGACTAAATAAAAATCGCGTCTTTCTAAATTAGTGGTTTGTTGAAAAGTTCCAAAGATATAAAATTCAGTTGGAGAGATTTTAATAATATCAAAACCTTCATCATCTTTGATATTGCCTATCAATCTGTATTTTAGCAATTCACCTTGAGGGCTATATTTACAAACAATAATATCTTTTCCTGATAATGGATTAGTATGTGTGCCGATAGCAATGAAACTTTTATCGCTTTCTATTTGAATTACTCTTTTAAATTCTTCTGTATAGACTTCGAGACGTGATGCTTTATTTGTCCATTCGTATTGAGCAAAATTACTGATACGTGAAATAAAAGCGTTTTTAATTCGATTGCCATTGAGGTCAAGATTATTAGAAAAATAATGACCTACCACTATAAATCCATCGTCTATTGCCGTAACATCATTGGCTGCACCTTCTAAGAAATCAAAAGTTCTTTTTCGTCTTTGTTCAAAAGCTGTATTATAAAAAATTAAAGATGGACTTGAGGCTTCCGTTATGGCACAAGTAAAACCGTCTAATGCAAATTCAGTACTATTAAGTTTCCAATTTGTGCCGTCATTTTTACTTGATTGTAAAATACCATCTAAAGTATATTCTTCTAATAATATTTTATTGATAGTTCCTGTTGTGGAAGTAGATGTAACGCTTCCACCTATCAAAATTCTATTTCCATATTCAACAACTGACGTGTATTCTTCGCTTTGAGATGTATTTCTGGTAATTCTCCATTTTTCGCTATTGCCATCACTGGCTAATTTGATGATAAAAGCATCATTATCTTCGGAATTATACTTATAACTACCTACAATGACATAGTCATTATCATTAGTTTTGAAAACAGAGCGAGGTGTAACTGTTCCTGCTGTAATGTTATTGATTTCCTTTTCCCACAATTTTGTACCTGCATTGTTAATTCTTACAACATAAAGTACATTAATGTTTTTTCTTCCAACCAATAAAAAACCGTTATTTTCTGCTTCTGAAACACACATACCTTGTTCGTCGTTAGTGGCATCACCATAAAAAAATTGTCGTGCAGGTTGTTCAGTTTTTGGTAGGATAATAATTTGTCTTTGTGTAGAATCTACTATATCTCCTTGTTGTTTTTGAATGGTCAATTTTACATTATATTTTCCAAAACGATTATAAACAGTAGTTGGATTTTGTTCGTTAGAGGTAAGGGCATTTCCAAAAGTCCAAGCAAATTTTTTAGCAACAATCGTAGATGTTTGTGTCATTTGTATTGTTTGTCCTTCTCTTGCAATTACATCAGACATAAAAAAACTTGCTTTCAAATCCACAAACTCAATTGGTTGTAATTCGAGAATTTGTTTACATGAGTGAAACAAAAAAGGAGTTGTTAATAGAAAAAATGAGAATAATAAATAAGATGTTTTCTTCATTTTATTAGATGATTAAGATAATATTTTAGGGCAAAGTTACGTTTTTATTCGAATAATTGCAAATTTAAGAAAAAAAATCTTATTTTTTTTGAATTTATGGAATTAAAAGTTTATTTTTGGGTTTTTATATTACACATTTAGTTTTATTGAATAACTATGGCACTAAAAGCAACCATCGAAGATGGTATCAAAAAAGCAATGCTCGCCAAAGATGCAGACAGATTAAGAGCGTTGAGAGCGATAAAATCATTGATTTTATTAGAGGAAACCAAAGAAGGAAAGGCAGCAGCAATTACAGAAGCAGATGAACTATCACTTTTGATGAAAGCAGCCAAACAACGTAAAGATTCAATTGATATTTTTACACAACAAAATAGAAATGACTTGGCTGAAAAAGAAATTGTTGAATTAAAGGTAATTGAAGAATTTTTACCAAAACAATTAAACGAAGCCGAAATTATTGAAGCACTCAACGAAATTATTGCTCGTGTAGGTGCATCAAAACCTGCTGATATGGGAAAAGTGATGGGCGTTGCTACCAAAGAATTTGCAGGAAAAGCAGACGGAAAATTAGTAGCACAACTTGTAAAACAATTATTGAATAATTAAGTAATCATAATATCTACTTTTTGGTCTGATGCCAAAAGAATAGGTATTTAAACGTTTCAACCTAAAAATAATTATCCATCATTAAAAAGTAAAGTAATATGAATTTTAGTTTGTTATTGGATTTTATTATTCTGGCTTTTTTAGGCTGGGGAGGATATAGCGGCTATAACAAAGGACTTATAGAAGCGGTAGTAGGTATGTTACATTTTGTGATTGCTTTTTTAATATGTTTTACATTGGTAGGTTTGGTAATTAGTTTGATGAATAAACATATATTTATCTTTCAAAATGATATTTATCCTGAATTTATATTTGCTACTTCTATTATTGCCTCTAATTATTTATTAGGGTTTTTAGAACAGTATGTAAAAACAGAAATTGAATATGATTTACCTGGTATTTGGGACAATGTTGTAGGTGGAATATTTGGTGCAATTAAACATTCATTAATATTAAGTTTTTGTTTTTGGTTTTTAACGGGAGTGGGTAATTTTCAACCCAATCTTACAAAAAACTCCTATATGTATGGTATAGTCGAAAACATTGCTTTGGTTGTTTCTAATTCAAAAAGTCAAGCGGAATTAGATGCGAAGATTAAAGGTTTTGTAGATTAAAAATATTGGTTTGAAAAAGATAAAAAGGAAAAATCCATATTAACAATAAAAATAAATAAAAAAATGATAGCCGAAGAACTTGTCAATCAAATGATTCCACCACTTAAAATGGGTGATTCAGTGCAAAAAGCCTTGCAATGGATGGAAGAATTGCATATTCATCAACTTCCTGTAGTCGATCAAAAAATATACAAAGGATTGATTAGTGAGGAAATCATTTATCAGTATAACGCACAAAACGCCTTAGTGAGTGAGTTAGAATTACTTTATTCATCAACCTTTGTGTATGCGCATCAGCATTTTTATGATATTTTACGTTTGGCAAATCAAAACCAACTACAACTCATTTCTGTTTTAGACAATGAAAATCATTTTATTGGTGCCGTAACTTTGAACGATACTTTGATGGCATTGTCTGATTCAGCCTCAATGCAAGAAGCGGGAGGGATTTTGGTTTTTTGGATGGATAAAAGAGATTATTCTTTGTCTGAAATTGGTCGTTTGGTTGAAAGCAATGACGCAAAAATTTTAAGTACTTATTTGACAGATGATAAAGATAATCCTCAAAGAATAAAAGTTACTATCAAATTAAATACAACTGATTTGAATAGAATTATTGCTACTTTTGAAAGATTTAACTACCAAATTATCGGAAAATTTCAAGATGCCTCTCATGAAAATTTAGAACAAGAAAGATTAGACCACTTATTCAAGTATTTAAGTATATGAAAATTATCGCTCCTTCTCTTTTAGCAGCAGACTTTGGGAAACTAAAAGAAGAAATAGAAATGGTGAATCAAAGCCAAGCACAATGGTTACATCTCGATGTAATGGACGGCGTTTTTGTACCTAATATTTCTTTTGGAACGCCAATATTAGAAACAGTAAAAAAATATTCTACCAAAACATTAGACTTGCATTTGATGATAGTGCAACCTGAACGTTATTTGCTCGATTTTCAAAAATTGGGTGCCAACATTATTACTGTACACTATGAAGCTTGCACACATTTACATCGCACACTTCAACAAATTAAAGATTTAGGGTGTCAAGCAGGTGTTGCACTCAATCCACATACACCCGTAAGTGTTTTAAATGATGTATTATATTGTACTGACTTAGTCTGTTTGATGTCTGTCAATCCAGGTTTTGGTGGACAAAAATTTATAGAAAATACCTATAAAAAAGTAAAGGAACTAAAAGCAATGATTTTATCACATCAAACCAATACTTTGATAGAAATAGATGGTGGTGTAAATGCTGACAACAGTCAGTTACTTTCTAAGGCAGGTGCTGATGTGTTAGTAGCAGGTAATTTTGTCTTCAAATCTACCAATCCTTCAAAAACAATTCAAGATTTAATCGAAGCATTGTAGTTGTTTTTTTAATTCAAAATTGACAGTTCACCATCTAAAATAAAATATTCAACTTTTGGAAACAACCTAAAAATGATTGTAGGAATACAAATTGGCTTAATAGAATTTGGCTGGCTTAATATCTTAGATATTTTGCTGGTAGCAATTTTATTGTATCAATTGTATCTTATATTGAAAGGAAACGTAGCCATAAAAATCATCGCAGGTGGTGGAGCAATTTTTGGTATCTGGTTGATTGTAACGGCTTTAGAAATGGAGCTCTTAGCTAAAATCTTGGGACAATTCATAGGCGTAGGCGTAATAGGTGCATTGGTTTTATTTCAGACAGAAGTCCGCAAATTTTTATTATTGATAGGAAAAGCACAATATTTTAAGGACAATTGGTTTATGAATTTTTTTTTTAGAAAAGAAAAAGAATTAGAAGTTGATTTAGATATATTTTTAGATGCTTGTACAGAGATGTCAAGTTTTCAAGTAGGTGCTTTGATTGTTTTTACACGTAATTCTGATTTATCTCAATTCAAAGAAACAGGTGATATTTTAGATGCAATTGCTTCTAAAAGATTAATTACTTCTATTTTTAATAAATACAGTCCTTTGCATGATGGAGCAATAATTATTGGTAGAAATGGACGTATCGAGTCCGCAAGATGTGTCTTACCATTGAGTGATAATATTAATTTACCTGCCGAATTTGGTTTGCGTCATAAATGTGCAATAGGACTTACAGAAGTTACAGATGCAATGATTTTGGTCGTTTCAGAAGAAACAAGCAATATTTCATTGGTAATTTATACAGAAGTAATGCGTGGATTAACAAAGAGAGAATTAAAAAAGAAAATGAAGGTATTCTTAACCAATAAAGACGAAAAAGAGGAAATACAACTGCTTAATGCCAATCATATCAACGAAATAGACTAAATACATTTGGTTCTCCTAACATTTATAGAGATAAAATTTAGAAAAATAAAAATCCGTTCAAATCCGTAAAATCCGTGTTATCTGTGTGCTTATTGTGATAAATTTCCGTATAAAATTTAGTAGAACCATACATTTTTAATAAGGAATTTTATATCTTTTTCCTTTCAAAATATTTTCAATCATCAATTTTACGTCCATAAAAATAGTAGAATTATCATTGGTTAATAAAATAATTTTTGTTTTTTCTTGTTTCCACCACCAAATTCCTGCTTGAAAACCAAGCCACTTCCCTGTTTGAAACAAGAGTTTTTCATCTAATTTGAGATGAAATCCTTTTGTAAATGGAATAATTTTACCATTATTCATTACCAAAGGATTAAAATTATCATTTTCTTCTTCTCCAAAAAATTGATTATTTTGATAAATTTTCTCAAAATGATGTATATCTTCCAAACTTGCCCAAAGCCCTTCTGCTCCATAGATATACTGTAAAAAATGGTCATCAAAATTTTTTTTTCTATCAATATAAAAAGCATCAACACAAAAATCAGGTTTTTTTTCTGATAAAAAAGGAAGATATAATTGTTTAATACTCAAATCTTTACATAAATTATTTTTTAAAAAATCTATCCATAATTGTTGGCTTACCAATTCTACAATTCTGGCCAAAAGCACATAATTAGTAGGGCTGTATTCAAAATCAGTATCAGGTTCAAAACGTAAACGTGGTGAACTTCCTATCACCCAATCAATTACATTTCGATTGGTTGCATAAGTATTGAGTTCTAAAGAATTATTTAAAAAGTAAGTTTGATAATCAGGCAATCCTGAAGTATGATACAATAAATGCTTGATTTTCAAATTTTTATATTTTGTTTTTTTAAAATATTTACTCAAAGAATCCTCTAAACTAAGTTTCTTTTTTTCTATCAATTTATCAATAGACGCTGCTGTAAAAATTTGTGCTACACTTCCAATATGAAAAGCTTTTTGAATGGTGAGAATATTATCCAAATCACGTTTATAACGGTCAGTTGTTCCATAACACCTATTCAATAATACTTTTCCATTTTCTTCAAGAAATAGACAACCATTAAATCTATATCTTCTGGCTATTTCAGACAAAATCATATCTATTGTATGCTTTTTGACTGCACTCCATTTGTCTTTTACTGAATCAATTTTTTGATTAATAGACTTTTTTTCTTCATTTTTTATTTTTTTATTTTGACAATAAGAAAAACAAAATACGAGAAAAAATAAAAATAAAACAAAAAAATAAACATTTTTAAACATTTCTATTAAAAATTATAAAAAAATTTGGTATTTCAAAAAAAGTGTTTTACCTTTGCATTACACATAGCTGGTTGAAGGATACCGAAGTTAATTTTTAACTCCCCGTTAAAAAACTTCGGTTTTTTTATTTATAACATCTGAAACAAGCGAAGTGCGTTTTCAGTGGTTTTTTTGCTTACTTCTTCTAATGTAATTCCTTTAATGTCTGATAATTTTTGGGCAATGATTGGAATATAACTCGATTCATTTCGTTTGCCACGATATGGTACAGGTGCCAAATAAGGACTATCTGTTTCTAAAACCAAATATTCTAAAGGAACATTGGGTAAAACTGTATCTAAACCACTTTTTTTATAAGTAACTACTCCTCCTATTCCCATCAAAAAACCTAATTCCATAATCGTTTTGGCTGAATTTTCACTTCCTCCAAAACAATGGAAAATACCTTTTAAATCTTCTCCTGCGTGTGGTGCTAACAATTCGACTGTTTCTTGAAAAGAAGCGCGACAGTGAATAATGATAGGGATTTTATATTTTTTTGCCCATTGAATTTGAATGGTAAAAGCTTCTTTTTGTTGCTCCCAAAAAGTCTTATCCCAATGCAAATCAGTTCCTATCTCGCCTATTGCTACAAATTTTCTTTGGCTTAAATATTTTTCAACAACATCTAATTCTTTTTCAAAGTCTTGTTTGACTGAACAAGGATGCAAACCCATTAGTGCAAAACAATTTTCAGGATACTGGTTTTCCAACACCAACATTTCTTCTATGGTTTCGCTATCTACATTAGGTAAAAAAAATTTGTTTACACCCTCATTAATAGCATTTTGAATACTATTTTTTCTATCTTTTTTAAACTGCTCATCATACAAATGAGCATGTGTATCTATGAACTCTAACATAATTTTATACAAAAAAAGTAGTAAAATTCGTGTCTTACTACTTTTTTAATTCAATATGAAAATTTAAATTTAATTTTATGAAAAATTCTTTTATTTTCCTAACAAAGTTTCAAGACGTGCTTGATATTTTTTTGCATTAAAATACTCATTTGTATTTGGATATTCCGCAATTACTTTTTCATATACTTTTAATGCTTGTTCATTTTTCTTTGCTTTCTCGTAAGCTAAAGCCAATTTCATCATATAAGCTGGCGTAAATTGTTTGTTAGGTTTATAACTAACGGCTCTTTCATAATTAGTAACAGCTTCTTCGAACTGATTAAGTTCTAAATGTGCATCACCAATCAAAGAATAAGAGCGTGCTTGTACCAACCAATCACTTCCAGAAAATTTTCTAAGTCTATCAATTGCTTCTTTAAATTTTTTCTCTTTCAAATGAGCAACACCCGAATAAAAGTAAGCCATATTAGCTGCTTTACTCAAAGGATAATTTTTAATAATCGCTTCAAAACCTAAGTAATTCCCATCACCGTTGATAGATTTTTTATAATCTTCTGCTTGCCACCAATAGACTGCTGCAAACATCTGCTCTTGTGCTTCACGTTCTTGTGAGCTTCGCATATAATTATATATAAAATATCCTGCTATAACAGCAACGATTAAACCCGCTATTATCCCTACAATCACACGATTGCGACGAATATATTGTTCAGTTTTGATAAAACTTTCTAATGAATTTTCTTCTGTTTCATTTGATTGCGTTTTTGGAACTTTTATCAAATCTACATTTTTTATTTTACTCATTGTTTTTTAAAGAGGTCTTTCAATTTTTAGAGTGCAAAGGTATTGATATTTTTTTAAATAAACTAATTTTGTGTAATTTTTTTTATAAATATTTGAATTATTAGAAAAAATAAACTAATTTCGCATTGAAAATAAAAAATACTTGACAAAATAAATATTTTTTAATCAAAATGAATATACAAAAAAAATACAATCTTTGTTTTCAAAATCTCTTCAAAACAAATAAAATCACTTTAAAAAAAGTTGTGTTGATGTTTATTTTGTGTGGTTTTTGCTCTATTCATTTATCTGCACAATTCAAATTACCCAATGTTTTAAAACATACACATTTGATACAAGTACAAAATATTTATGCACTTAATTCTACTTTTAAAGAAACAAATATCTGTGTTTCTCCTAATGGACAATATCTATTTTTTATGTCTTTGAGAGGTGGGCAGAGTTGGTCGATTCCAACGGAAATGAAAAGGGGACAAGTAATTAAGTATGATGGTGATATTTGGTTTTCTCAAAAAATAAATAATCAATGGACTAACGCAAAAATAGTACAAGGAACTATCAATACCAATAATGGTGAAGATGAACCTAATATTTCTCCTGATGGACAAACGATTATTTTTCAAAGTTGGAGTGGAGATTGGAAAAATAAAGGTGGTCCTTACTATCAGTCTTCTCTCAACGGAACTATTTGGGGGAACGGAATAGGTTTAGGTAGTGGAATCAATCGTTTTTTTATTGATTTATCCAATAAAGATGAAAGTGATTTGCTTGTTCTGTCAGGTAGAAAAAGCACAATGGGAACTGATGGAGCAACTTTATCAGCAGATGGAAAGACATTTATCGTGGCAGTAGGTGCCTACACAGGCAAAATGGATTTATACATCAGTAGAAAAAAAGACAATATTTGGTCATATCCAAAGAGATTACCAGTGAGTACATTGGGCAATGAACGCTCACCTTTTTTGGCTGCTGATGGCAAAACTTTGTATTTTGCCTCTGATGGATATGGTGGCTGGGGTGGTCTGGATATTCATAAAACGGTTATTAATGATGATGATACTTGTCAAGAAGTTGTCAATATTGGAAGCCCATTCAATACTTGGCAAGATGATTATGGATTTATATTGACAGCTACAGGCAATGAAGCATACTTTGTGAGAGAAGGTGATATTTATTTTGCCAACACAACCAAAGCCAATCCAAGCCTAAAACCTGAATTTTCAACTTTGATGCTGACAGGGAAAATTATGAGCAAAAAAAATCAAAAACCAACACAAGCACAAATTAAAATTATTGACGATAATACTGAAAAAGTAATTAATGAAATAAAAAACAATATTTTGACAGGTGAATATATTGTAGTTATTCCAATTACAACTAAAAATATTAGATTCGAAATTGAAAAATTAAAATATAAAAAAGAAATTAAAGAAGTTGAAATTACTTCACTTACAAAAGGTTTGAACACAATCAATACAGATTTTTATTTGATAACAGAAGAAGAACAAGCCGCAGAAATTGACAAAGAAAACGCTGCTTCTTTTGAAGAAGAAAAAAGAACAAAATAAACAAAATTACACCAAAAAAATGGATTTAAAAGATATTGCCCTCACCCCTATTTATTTTTTATTGATATATGCTATTTTGAATAATATCAAAAATAATATGAAAGATAAAATATTAAGCCAATATTTTCTACCTGCCTTCACTATCAAAGCCTTTGGCTCGATTGCTTTTGGTTTGATTTATTATTTTTATTATGGTGGTGGTGATACTGTCAATTTTTATAATGACACACGTCCTATTTTTGAGGCTTTTTTGGATAATCCTTATATTGCATTACAGATTATAACAGCAAAAGTAGGCGAATATCCACCCGAATTATATCCTTATGTAAGTAGAATTTATTTTTATTCCGCAGGTGATTCTGATACTTTTAATGTAATTAGAATTTCAGGTTTTTTAAGTTTTTTTACTTTTAACACTTACGCTTGTATTTCATTAGGCTTTGCTTTATTGAGTTTTACGGGAATGTGGAAAATGTATCGTGTTTTTTATGATTTATACCCACAAATTCATCGTCCTTTGGCTTGGGCTATATTTTTTATTCCTTCTGTTTATTTTTGGGGTTCAGGTTTGATGAAAGATAGTATTTGTATGGGTGCTTTGGGTTGGATGTTGTATGGATTTTATTTTACATTCATCAAAAGAGAAAAATTTTACTTGAATTTATTTTATTTTCTACTTGCTTGTTTTGTTTTATTTATCTATAAAAGATACATTTTGTTTGCAGGTTTAGTACCTATGATTTTATGGGGATTTCTACAATACAGAGCGAAGATAAAAAACACAGCTTTGAGAGCAGCCTCTCTCCCATTATTGTTAGCGATTGGTCTTCCTTTGTCGCTTTGGATACTAAGTAAAGTTACTGAAGGTGATTCAAAATATAGTTTAGAAACATTGGGTAATACCGCTAAAGTATCATCAGAGTGGCTACACACCGTAGGTACACGTGAGAAAGGCTCTGCTTATACATTGGGTGCTTTAGATGGAACTTTAACAGGTCCACTCAGAGTAGCACCACAAGCAATATGGCTGGGTTTGTTTCAACCTCACCCTTGGCAGGCACGTAATATTGTAATGATTATCTCTTCTTTTGAAACGAGTTTTTTGTTAATAATAACACTGCGAATATTATGGGGAAGTGGTTTTTTTGCTATTTATAAATTACTTTTAGCACATCCTGTTACACTTTTCTCTCTAATTTTTGCGCTACTAATTGCTTTTGGTGCTGCTATTGGTTCATCTAATTATGGCTCATTAGTGCGCTATCGAATCCCAATGCTACCTTTTTATTTGGCTATGTTATATATGTTACGTTATCAAACCAAAGGCTCAGTTAATTTATTTTAAAAAAATGTCAGTTATTAAAGTTACTAATTTTCAAGGAGTTGATATGATAGAATCAGGTTTTTCTTGGTTTGGAAAACCTTTATTAAATGTTTTTTGTTTTTATGTTGATGGTATTTTGATAGATACGGGACAACATCGAATGCAAAAATCTATCATCAAAACATTAGAAAATAAAAAAATAAATCAAATACTTCTTACACATCATCACGAAGACCACACAGGCAACGCACAGATTTTGTCATCAATTCATCAAGCACCAATTTATGCTAATGAGTTGTCTATGCCTTTTATTACCAAAGGTTTTCCGTATAGAATCCGTTTTTATCAATGGTTTCATTTAGGAAAAATAGAACTCATTAAAAATCCTCTGCCTTATCTCGAAAAATTTGAAACAAAAAACATTTGTTTAGAACCTATCTACACACCCGGACATTGCCAAGACCATTATTGTTTCTTAGAACGTAACAAAGGTTGGTTATTTAGTGGAGATTTATATATCGGAAATCTACAAGTGATGCGTAATAATGATGAAGATATGACAACAATGATTGAAAGTATTATCAAAATGTTAGAATATGATTTTGATGTATTATTCTGTTGTCATCACCCAAAAATAACTAACGGAAAAAAATATCTACGTTATAAATTAGAATATTTACAAGAATTTCAACAAAAAGCAATTCATTTTTATCAGCAAGGCTATTCTGTGAAAGAAATTATGAGAAAAATGAATAAAAAAGAAAATTGGTTTTTTAAAGTTTATACTGAAAATGATATAGGTGTAGATTTTATGGTAAAATCTGCTTTAAGAAAAGTAAAAAATGATTGATTTTATTTTTTAGGTTAATAGCTATATTTTTGGTTTCTATCAATTTGAAGCAAATAAAAATTACTTTCTTCATCACCTTGTTGTAAGGCTTTTTCAAAACTAAATTTTGCCTTTTCAATATTTCCCAATTTATAATAGCACAAACCTCTGTATTTTAGTGCTTCAATATTTTGTTCACGATAATACCAAACTGCTTTTTCATATTCTTCACAAGCGTTTTGATAATCTTCTAATTCAAAATATAATTTACCTAACAACAAATAACTCTCAGGAATTGTTGATTCTAAAGAAGTAGATTTTTGTGCATCAAAAATACTTTGATAAGTATTGCCTAAATGATAATGACAGATTGCTCTGTATGTCCAAGCCACAGAAGAATTTGGATTTTCTTTTATTTTTGTTTCAAAAAATTCTTTTGCTTTTTCGTATTTTTTATCTGTTATTAAATTTATGCCTCTTTCATATTTTTTTTTGTCTTTCATATCGGCTGTTTTATGATGCCCCAATGCCAAACGCACCCAAATATAAATAAAAAATACAAAGAAAATACTAACTGCTTCCATAATGTTTGTTTATCCCACAACGTTTTTTTTATTTTTTTTGTTTCAGATAATAAAGAAACATTTTTTATTTTGATACAATTACCAAAAAATTGGTAATAAAAGTAGGCCGCTGTTTGCATCTTTATACAAACAACGGCGGTATAAAATCTACTTCAATTAATATGATTGAAAATAAGACCAGATAATAAAAAAACAATTATTTTACCATCATCAAGTCCATTGTTCTTTTTTCTAAATTAGTATCTTTTACTTTCACACGTACCAAATCACCAAAAGTAATAATTCTTTTACTACGAGAACCTACTAAACGGTATTTATCAGCCTCCAAATAGTACATATCATCATATATATCACCCAAACGCACCATTCCTTCACATTTTGTTTCTGTAATTTCCACATAAACACCCCATTCTGTAACGCCTGTTATCACACCATCAAATACTTTGCTTTCATTTTTGGTCAAAATCTGCATATATTCTACTTGTTTGTATTTTGTAGAAGCACGTTCTGCATCAGCGGCTTTTTTCTCCATATCAGTCGAATGCTTACATTGTTTTTCGAGTTCTTTTACATCTTCAACTTGTTTTTTATTGAGATACAAAGCCAATAATCTATGTGCCATCATATCAGGATAACGGCGAATTGGAGAAGTAAAATGTGTATAATGTTGAAAAGCCAAACCATAATGTCCGATTGTTTCAATGCTATAACGTGCTTTCGCCATTGTTCTGATTGCTAAACTTTCTAATGTATTTTGCTGTGGCGTGTTTTGTACACTTGCCAACATTTTATTCATCGAGGTAGCAATTTCTTTGCCTTTTGTTTTTACTTCGTAACCAAATTGACGTGCAAAAGTCGCAAAATTCAATAATTTATCTTCTACAGGTGGCTCGTGAACACGATAAACCATTGGTTTTGGCTCACCATCTTTTTGTTTTTGATGATAAATAAATTCTGCTACTTGTTTATTTGCCAACAACATATATTCTTCAATCAAACGATGGGCATCTTTTCTTTGTTTTAAAAAAATGCCAATTGGTTTTCCTTTTTCATCTAATTTGAATTTTACTTCTTGTGTTTCAAAACTAATAGCACCTTTTTGAAATCTTTTTTCTGTGAATTTTTTAGCAATATTATTTAAAATAATTAATTCAGTGGCTAAATCACCTTCATTTTTTTCTAATCGCTCTTGTGCATCTTCATACGAAAAACGCCTATCAGAGTGAATAATCGTTCTACCAAACCATTCTTTATGCACGAAAGCAGTATCATCAATTTCAAAAACAGCAGAAAAAGTAAGTTTATCTTCATTAGGTCTTAACGAACACAATTCATTAGATAATCTTTCAGGCAACATTGGCACTACTCTATCCACCAAATAAACAGAGGTAGCACGATATTTTGCTTCTTCTTCTAAAATTGTTTTTTCTTTTACATAATGTGTAACGTCTGCAATATGCACACCGATTTCCCAACGTCCATTTTCTAATTTTTGAATTGAGATAGCATCATCAAAATCTTTAGCATCTGCGGGGTCAATCGTAAAAGTAAGTACATTTCTAAAATCACGTCTTTTTTTGATTTCTGCTTCAGTTATTTTAGCACTTATTTTTTTTGCATCATTCACTACTTCTTCAGGGAAATTAAGCGGTAAACCATATTCAGCTAAAATAGCGTGCATTTCAGTATCATTTTCACCTGCTTTTCCTAATACTTCTATGACTTCGCCAACAGGGCTTGAGTTTACTTCTTGTGGATATTTTGTAATTTTGACAATTACTTTATCGTTGTTTTTAGCATTTTTTAGTTTGTTTTTATCAATAAAAATATCTTGATGAATCTTTTTATTATCAGGCAAAACAAATGCGAATTTTGATAATTCTAATTTTCCAACGATTTTTTGTTCTTTTCTTTCAATAATTTCAACAATTCGTCCCTCTGCTTTTACGCCTTCTTTTGATGGGAATACTTCTACTTTTACTTTATCACCATCAAAAGCAAATTTTGTATATTCAACACTGACTTTTACGTCTAATTCTCTGCCTTCAATCATCACAAAGCAAAATCTTGCATTGACAAAATCGACAATTCCTTCTAAAATTTCAGTTTTTACGTGGGCAGCAATATCGCCGTCCTCAGTCATATATACTTCTCCTTTTTCTAATAAGGTTTCTAAGGCTTCAATAATCGTATTTTTGATAGATGAATCTGTGATATTCAGTTCTCTAAAAATTCGTTTGATAGAGAAAATTTTTCCTTGATTTTTTCTAAAAAGTCGGCTTAATTCAAATACAAAATTACGTGCTTTTTTAGGTTTTCCTTTGCGGTGTTGTCTTGAGTTTTTCTTTTTTTGTGAGGCTGAATTTTGAGCGGAATTTTCGGCGGGTTGTTGATTGTTTTCTTGATTTTCCATTTTAATTTGTTTTATTTATCTATCAATGATAAAAAATTATACCAATTTTTTGTTTTGTTTTGTTTATTTTTAAAATACATTTTATTTTCTTATGTAACTTTACTTTTTTGTCTAAAAAAGCAAATTAATCCAACCATTTTTTGAATTTGACTTGTACTGCCCACCAAAATTTGAGTTGCCACACATTTCTATTCATTTTTTTGCGTGCATATTTTTCCATTTCGATAAAAATATCATCTTTAAACTTTTTTTGTGCTTTTTGCGCAGTTGTCAAAGCAAATCCAAATTGTCCAATAATAATTGCAAAACTATACGCCAACAAATAATCTCTCTTAGAAAAGTCGGAATCATCTTTTAACTCATTCAAATAAGTCATTTCGCCCCAACCTGCCATTTTTGGTAAAGAAAACATCACTAATTTTCGCCAAAAACTTCTTTTAGAAAATGTATTTAGGTTTTTTTCATCAATTTTTTGCGAGCCTTTTATGACCAAATTAGACAACCAAAAATCTTTCCTTTCTTGCATATAAGCCAAAACAGACCACATTTTGTCTTCACCTTCATAACAATCGATAATACCTGGTTCAAATTCAGCAATTAATGTTTTCTTGATAATATTTTCATCTAAACTTTTGAATAATCTTAAATCTATGCCTTGTGAATCGGTTTTGAACCAATCTACATAACTCAAATTTAATTTTTTCAATACAGATGATAAAGTTGTAGTAGGTAGTTCTATGATTTTATCTATTTCGAAACGACTTGCCCAAGCAGTATCTTTCAAACTTTCGGTGTCAGGTTTTAATAAACTTGAACAATGTGGCGATTTTGTAAGATAAAATTTCGCTGATTTTTGTTCTGATTCTGCTACTAAAGCATTATAAATATATAATTTTTTATAAGCACTTGTTTGCTCACCTTTTGGGTTAAAATCACGTTTATCTGCATCAAAAGCAATACAAATCGAATATTTAGCAATCTTTTTCCAAAGTGAATGAATTTCACCTGATGCGCCAATATCTATCAAAATAGGTGGTTGTGTTTGTAATTCACGGAGAGAAAATATCTTTTCAAGCACGTTTTTTTAAGGGGAGGAATAATATAAAATAATTATCTTTCAGTTGTATCAAAAATAGTAACATTGATTAATTTAAAAAGGTTCAAATAATAGAAAAATAAAATATTTTTGTCCTTTTGAGCGAAGCGAAAAATCTAACTTTTCGTTCACAAAACACTATTCAATGGTAAAGACACTTCACTTCGTTCAACATGACAAAAGTAGTATATTTTGTTGAATAATTTTCATTTAGTCCAAAGTCTAAATAAAGATAAAAATAAAAAAACGCTGTAAGCATGAAATCTTATATCATCTCTACGAGATTTTTATCGAATTTTTACAATATTTCTACAAAGATAACACGTATAAAGGCATTCAAAAAAATGTTCACTAAAATTGTCAGATAACCACTTTTTTTGATTGATAGCAATTTTATTTTTAAATAATTAATATAATTTATCAAATATTTTTTTAAAAATTAGATTAAAAAATTGGTATTTTCAAAAAAACAAACTAACTTAACGCCTCGAAAGACTTACTCAACAATAAACTAATTAAAATATGGCTTCGATTTATTTTGATTCTCAAGGTGCATTAACAAGAATAGATGACGAAGGAGATGACAAAGCATTTTATAATAATCAAGAAGTACCTTTTATTACAGGTACACAATTACAAAACTATGCGGGTACCGTATATTCTGAATCTTCTTTTATGGGTTTGGTACGCCAAATCAACCCAAGTGACCCCTTAGGAGAAATGCAAAAAGAAACCTTTGCGATTGCCTACACAATGTACACCTACGCTATGATAAAAAACGCTGCCTTCAAAAGAGCAGGCCGTTCTTATGGATTGGCTGATTTGTTGGTCGATAATAATTATACAAAAGGACTTTCGAGTCCTGCCCATCAACAATATTTTCAACAAGGAGTAGGTGATGAAGAGCGTAGAAAATTATCTACAATGGCAGTTATTAGATTATTTATGCGTATGGTTGGTGATATGGCAGGAGTTATCCAAAATCTGAATGGTGCTGCATATTGGGACGGCAACGATTTATTTCGTTTATTTCCTGCTCATTATAGATGCAAACAAGGTTTCGAATTAAGTAATGAAAATCATGGTGCTATTTATCAAAATGTATCAGTAGTAAGAAATCCAAAAATAATTCAAACTTGTCCTGCTACTGAACCCAAAGTGTCAGCAAAAAGAAAATTCACTTTCTTATCTTGTGTAACTTATGGAGGAACAATATTTTTTAAAATACATGATGAAGCCAAATCACAAGGTATTACTTGGTAATTTTTAGTGTTTTTAAAATAAAAAACGTTCTATTTTTCAAAAAAAATAGAACGTTTTTTATTTCTTAAACTATTTCTGTTACAAAATATTCTTTTCCTTTTTTTACCAAATAATATTTATTTTTAATTGCCTTAAAATTTGGTTTTGATTGTGCTTGTTGTTCGGTTATTTTCTCACGATTGACACTAATTCCACCACCTTTGATAAGTTTTTTGATTTCACCTTTCGAAGTATCTAACAAATTACTCAACCAATCTACAATCGTTTCAAAATCTTGAAATGCTGAATGAGTAAAACTTTTTTGAGGTACATCAGCCAAAATCTCTTTCAACGTTTTTTCATCAGTATTCTCAAAATCTTCTTGCGAACCTTTGAATAACAATGCAGATGCTTTTTGTGCATTTTCTACATCTTGTTGTGAATGAACGCGGGCTGTAATATCATCAGCCAATATTTTTTTGAGTGCATTAGGATTATTTTTATGTTCCTCTTCTAATTTTTCTATTTCTTCAACTTCTAACAAGGTATAAAAACGAAACAATTTAGGTAAATCAGCGTCATTTACTTTCAACCAAAATTGATAGAATTGATAAGGTGAAGTCAATTCAGGGTCTAACCAAATATTTCCTCCTTCAGACTTACCAAATTTTGTACCGTCTGCTTTTGTCATCAAAGGGCAAACCAATGCATAGGCTTTTCCGTTGGCTTTTTTGCTGATAAGTTCTGTACCTGTGGTAATATTTCCCCATTGGTCTGAGCCTCCCATTTGTATTTTACAATTTTTTGTTTCGTACAAATGTAAAAAATCATATCCTTGCAATAATTGATAAGAAAATTCAGTAAAAGAAATACCACTATCCCCTTCCAATCTTTTTTTGACGCTATCTTTTGCCATCATATAATTGACCGTAAGATATTTACCTACATCACGTAAAAAATCTAAAAAAGAAAAGTTTTTTGTCCAATCATAATTATTAACAATTTGAGCAGGATTTTCTTTGTGTTCAAAATCTAAAAACTTTTCTAATTGTTTTTTTATTCCTGCAATGTTTTTTTGTAATATTTCTTCAGATAATAAATTTCTTTCATTCGATTTTCCACTTGGGTCGCCAATCATACCTGTTGCACCACCCACCAAAGCGATAGGTTGATGTCCTGCTTTTTGAAAATGCACCAATAACATTATTGGCAACAAACTTCCAATATGCAAAGAGACGGCAGTTGGGTCAAAACCAACATAACCTGTGGATTTATTTGTATTGAGATATTCTTCTGTATTGGGAATTACTTCGGATAAAAGTCCTCTTTTTCTTAATTCTTGGACGTAATTTTTTTGAATCATAGTTTTATTTTTTTGCAAAAATATATATATTTTCTTTTATTTGCAAATAAAGTGGTATGATTTTTACTACATTATAATTATTTATTACAGATGTAATATTTTTATTACTTTTATTGATTTTTTTAATATTATGAGCAATAACATACATACTTTTTAATAAATATCATTTTACATACAAATTTTATATTCTAAAAACACATGAAAAAATTTATCTTATTATCTATCCTATTGGTTTTCTGTTTTTCGTCAGCTGACGCTCAAAAACGCAATAGAAAAAGAGGAGGTTCATCTATCACAGATGGAAAACAACTAATGCAAATTGGAATTGGTTATAATCTGTCTTTTATCGATCCAAAAGGCTTAAATTATGCCATTCAACAAAGTAATGAAAATTTGATGAACAATTCAAATCATTTTTCAAAATTGAGTATGACACAAGGTTTTTCAGGTGCTTTGACTTGGTATGGCAAATACGAAGATTGTAAACACAGAAAACTGACAAGTTACTTATTTGAAATTGGCTATAATAACGGAAGACAAAGTATCGATGGAAAATCAAGTAATACAAACCTAATTTCTCCTGATAACACTACAAAAATTGATTTAGATATGCACAATGTAAGTATAAAATATGGTTTTATGCCCTCATTAGGTAACATTGATATAGGTTTGGGTGCAGGATTAGATGCTGGTATATCAAGTTTGTATAGCAATATCAATAGTCTTGGACGAAAAAATATCGAAACAAACGTCAATTATGGTGTGTCAGTTTTTATGCCAATTTATATTACTTTTGGTAAAGAGAATATTTTTTCATTAGGTATCAGACCTTATTATCAATACCAAATCAATACTAACAATGCTCAAAAATTATATAATATATTGAATATTAATCCTATTCAACCTGAAAACACAAAGCAATTAGAGTACCGTTTGAATAATTATGGTGTTGAATTTCAGTTGTGCTTTATGTTACACAAACTCAATTATCACTAATTAATTTGTATTCATAGGTAAAAAAACAAATCATCAATAAACAAAAAAACCTTTACAATCATAGAGATTGCAAAGGTTTTTTTATTTAAAAAATTGTCAGTTTTTTTGAAAGAAAATACAAATTCTATTCAGGTTGTAGAGGACTTTGGGAGATATTCAGATTTATTTCTTCTCCTTGTTGATTAGTGATAATAAAATCAGGTAATCCTAATGAGGTATCACTGACTAATTTTACCCATTTCCAATATTTAAAAAACCATTTTAATTGTTGTGAAATCCAACCTTTTGTAAAAAAAGCATACAAGTAAGGGTGTAAATGCACTTTTAATCCTTTTTCATTTTGTTTAGTAAACAAATGTTCTATATGTTGTTGGATAACATCTGCTACTAAAATACTCGCTGTAATACTACCAGAACCGCCACAAGTAGGGCAAATTTCTTTAGTGATAATATTTACTTCTGGTCTTACACGCTGGCGCGTGATTTGCATAAGTCCAAATTTACTTAAAGGTAAAATTGTAAATTTTGAACGTTCTCTTTGCATTTCTTTTCGCATTTTATCATAAACTTGTCGTTTATGGTCTGCAGAACGCATATCAATAAAATCTATGACGATAATTCCGCCCATATCTCTGATGCGTAACTGTCTTGCTATTTCTTCTGCTGCTTCTAAATTGACACTGAGTGCTGTACTTTCCTGACTATCCTCACCTACTGATTTATTGCCACTATTGACATCAATAACGTGCAACGCTTCTGTATGTTCGATAATCAAATATCCACCATTGGCAAGACTGACTGACTTTCCAAACAAGGATTTTAATTGTTTTTCGATTCCAAGATGTTCAAAAAGTTTGGATTTTGATTGATGTAATTTTGTAATTTTTTCTTTTTCAGGAGCAATCAACCTAATATAAGTTTTTACTTCATCAAAGATTTCTTTATTATCAGTTACAACATTATCAAAATTTTCATTTAACATATCACGCAAAATGGCAGAAGTTCTACTCATTTCACCAATAATTTTGTCTCTTGGTTTGGCATCACGCAAATTTTGTACGCCTTGTTCCCATTTTGCTAACAATATTTGAAGGTCTCCATCAAGGTCTTTTACATCTTGTCCTTCTGCTACTGTTCTCACTATTACCCCAAAGTTAGCGGGCTTAATAGAGGATATCAATCGTAACAATCTTTGCCTCTCCTCTTTTGATGTAATTTTTTTGGATACATTCACTGATGTAGAGAAGGGGACTAAAACTAAATAACGACCTGCAATTGATAATTCACAAGTTAATCGTGGACCTTTGGTTGAAATAGGTTCCTTAGAAATTTGTACTAACATAGATTGATTTCTATGTAATATTTGTCCTATTTTTCCTAATTTATTCAGTTCATCTTCATATTTAAGGTCTGTAAGTCTTGGTGATACATTTTTTTTACCTAATGCTGATTTTATATATTTCTGCATTGTATTAAAGTGCATTCCCAAGTCTAAATAATGCAAAAAAGCATCTTTTTCATACCCAATATCAATAAAAGCAGCGTTTAAACCAGGCTGCGTTTTACGAACTGTTCCTAAGTAAATATCACCTACAGTATAAGCATTTTCAGGCTGTTCCTCATGATATTCCACGATTTTTTTATCTTGTAACAAAGCAATTCTTATCAAGTGGTCATCAGCACTAATGGCTAATTCGTGGCTCAAATTTAATTATTTTTTTTGTACAATTTTTACAAGAAATTTAATTTATTTCCCTCTGAAATAAATGATAAAAACTACAAATTAGATTTTTTTCTAATTTGTAATTCTTATAATAAGAAAAAATTATTTTTTCTTATGACGATTTTTACGCAAACGTTTTTTACGTTTATGCGTTGAAATCTTGTGGCGTTTTCTTTTTTTTCCGCAAGGCATAACTATATAGTTTTTTAGAGATTAAACAAATTATTTACTTATTACTTTTTTTGATTTTCTATTATCGATATTTTTTTAAGAAACTTTTATAATTGTTTCAAATATTCTTCTGCTGCTTGTTTCCAATTTTGGAATTTTTCATCTTTCAAGCCTGCAATTTCTTCTAATATTTTTTTTGCGTCTTGTTTTTTATTTTGTTTTATCCAAACATCAGCCAAATAAATTTTTGCTTCAAAATTTTTTGGATTAAGTTGAATAATTTTTTCAAATCTTATCACTGCTTTGTCTAATTGCCCTGAACGAATCGCCAACATTCCTAAATGAAGTAAAGTAAGCTCGTGATTTTCATTTTTATCCAAATTATCTTTTAAAGTCAAAACAGGCTTCATTGGATTTTTATCAAAAATATAAGTCATTGCTAAATTTGCTTTTGTATCCAAATCATTTGGATTTTGAGCAACTATTTTTTCATAATATTTCTGTGTTTTTTCAGCCAAAGTAACTGCTTTTTTTTCATCAATTGAAACAGCATACTTAAAAGCCTCATAAAAACTATCACCTGCTTTTTGCCAATTTTGTATATTATCATTCTTCAAGGCAATTTTTTCTTGATAATAAGCAGCACTATCAAATTTCATATTCGTCTTAAAAAAGACAATCAATGAATCAGTCCAAGATATTTGTTCTTTTTCATTTGCTTTATTGTATTTTTGAACTATTTTTTCGTACTCTTTTTGTGTTTTTTCACTCCAATTACTCATTTGACTATGTGAATCTTTGGAAGTTTCTTGAGTAGCTTGTTTCTTATTTTCCACCGATTTATCTTTATTATCCACAATAGATTTTGGTAGTTGATAAAGAAGGACAACTGAAAAAAAGGCAATAATAACCAAAATAAGAGGAGAAAATTTCATTTTATTTTTGATTTTTGTCTTCGTTTAATTGTTGTTTTAGTACTTTACTTTCTCTTATTTTATCACTAAATATTTGAGCAGGTTTAAATGAAGGTATAAAATGGGCATCAATCACAACAGGGGTTTTAGCTTTCACATTTCGTCCCATTTTTCTTGCTCTTTTTTTATTAACAAAACTTCCAAAACCTCTCATATAAATATTCTCCCCTCTTTCCATCACGTTTTGAATAGTCTCTAACAATACTTTCAGCACAATTTCTGCTTTTTCCTTGTTTGTTTCTAGTTCTTTAAATGTGGAATATTCTTGGTCTAAGATATTTCCAATTTCAGATAATAATTCAGCCTTAGTCACGATATTATTTTAGTTTTTATTAAAAATAGAGTGCAAAGATACAAGAGTTTTTTAGAAAAACAAAAAAAACTTTTCTTTTTTTTCATTGAAAATCAAATTGTTATCTAAATTGTATCTAAAACATTCTTATTCTCTATTATTTTTAGGTACGCACAACAATAATATTTTTTGGTTCTAATTAATTTTTGAGAGAATTGTAACACACACTAAAAGTTTGTGCTACAATTTTTACTTTCCATATAAATTTTAGAAGAACCTCTTTTTTCTAACCGTATTCAAGTTTTGAATTGTGTTAGTTATTTTTAGTTTTTCAAGAGTAACTATTTTCAAAAGCCAATAAATGTTTCATTAACATCATATTTTCCGTATTTGTACCAATTGTAATCCTAACACAATTTTCACATAATAAAGTTGTATGTCTATTACGAATAATTATTTGTTTACTAATCAAATAGTTGTATAATTGATTGGCATTATTGACTTTTATCAATAAAAAATTAGTATCACTTTTATATACTTTTTGGACAAACGAAAGATTTTTTAATTTAATAGATAGTTTTTCTCTTTCTTCAATAATATCATCTATTGCCCTATATTTTCGAGATTTATGGTCTGTCAATCCTTCTAAAACAAGCCTCTGCGTTTCACCATTGATATTGTAAGGTGGTTTTATTTTATTATAAATATGTATAATTTCGGGAGAAGCAAAAGCCATTCCTAACCTCAAATTTGCCATTCCCCAAGATTTAGAAAATGTTTTGAGAACAACCAAATTTTTATAATTTTCTATTTCTTTTATCCAAGATACTTCTTTAGAAAAATCTTGATACGCTTCATCAATGACTACAATTCCTTGAAAATTCTTTAAAATAGTCATAATGTTTTCTCTATTCAAAATATTCCCCGTTGGATTATTAGGCGAACATAGAAATATCAATTTTAGAGTAGGATTATTCAAATGAGGTCTTATTTTTTCTATATCCAACTCAAAATCTTGTGTCAAAGGCACTTCAATTGGAGTAATAGCATTGATATTAGCACTCACTTCGTACATTCCATAAGTGGGAGGGCAATATAAAACCGTATCAATAGATGGTTCTGCAAACGCTCTAAACAATAAATCTATTGCTTCATCACTTCCATTTCCCAAAAAAATATTTTCACTATTGATAGATTCTATTTCAGCAATTTTTTCTTTTAATTTCTTTTGATGTGGATCAGGATATCGATTCAAATTATATTCATTATGAATCAAAGCACCAAAGGAATTTTCATTTGCATCTAAAAAAATACCTTGATTTCCTTCATATTCATCTCTTGCAGAAGAATATGGCTTTAAATTAATGATATTTTTTCGAGTAATTTTTTGTAAATCAAACATTTTTTTTGTATTTAAACCCAATTTACCATTCTATTTCTTTTTGTAACTTGTCTGATAGATATTGATTAGCTTGGCTAAAATGCTTTGTTCCATTAAAACCTTTTGCCAATGGTGACGGGTGTGGTGCTTTCAAAACCAAGTGTTTTTTATCATCAATGACTTTTCCTTTTTCATGAGCATATTTCCCCCAGAGCATAAATACAACGCCTTCTTTTTCGTCTGATATTTTTTTGATAACCGCATCAGTAAATTCTTCCCAACCTTTTTTTTGGTGCGAACCTGGTGTGTCTTTTACCACCGTCAAAGTTGCATTCAATAAAAATACACCTTGATTTGCCCATCTTTCTAAATTACCTGATTTTGGTATTTCTTTGCCTATATCATCATTAATTTCTTTGAAGATATTGCGTAAAGAAGGTGGGATTCTGATACCATCATTCACTGAAAAACAAAGTCCGTTCGCTTCACCTGTACCATGATAAGGATCTTGTCCTAAGATAACAACTTTTACTTGTTCAAAAGTACATTTTTCGAATGCGTTAAAAATCAAGCTCCCTGTGGGATAAATCGTCTTTGTTTTGTATTCTTCTTTCAAAAAATCAGTCAATTTAATAAAATAATCTTTTTCAAATTCGTTGATTAATTTTTCTTTCCAAGAAGCCTCTATTTTTACGTCCATATTATTATTTGAGTGTTAATTTTTGAGTTAGACTGACGACAATAAAACCTTTGAACGCTCCAAAAAGTTTCAATTTTTGAAGCGTTCAATGTTATATTTTTATGAAAATCAAAATTTATTCCTTTCTTACCCTCTTTGCTACATCATCATTATCCGCTTGTACCTGAATTTCATAATCTTGTGTTGAAGCAACAATTCTATCGATTTCATATTTCAAATGATTGACATCTTCCAGAGTAATATAATCTTCACTCAAAGTCAAATAATCTATTACATCAGTTATCTGAGACAATCTATTGAGTGTATCTGCATATTTAATGTATAATTCGCCTGCATCATAAAAGTTTTGAATTACGCCTATAATAGAAATACTTGCCGTAATAATCAAAGCCAACGAATTGATGTACCAATCTACCCCATAACTTTTTAATGTATCTGTTACGTTAATACCCAACAAAACCGTTACAATTGCCGCCAAAAGAGATGATAATAATTTGAAGACAAAAGCCCAATTTTTTGACCTATTTTCATATCCTTTATAAGTTTTTTTATAACCATCTATTTTTTCTTTCAGGTAGGTCAATTTTTTATCTATCTCAGGTCTATCCTCTAAATTAGTTTTAATACGTCTTGGTTTTGCAAATAGTTTTTTATTGAGTGCCTCAAGATGTGAAGAACTACGCCCTTCTTCTTCTATAAATTTTGAAATTGTAGAAGGCCCTTGTCCTATTGTAGTAAGATCTTGAAATTGTTTTTGTGCATCACCAATTAAGTTATTATTAAACTCACGCCTTTTGTTGATTTCGTTATAATCAGTTTTTTGAGGTTGTGTGGTTGTTTGTGTAGAGGCAGTGATGGGTGTTCCTGATTTATTAAAATCAAAAGCCTCCTCTAACCATTTTGTTAGTTCTTCAAAAGGGTCTTTTGGTTTTTCTTCTACCGCATAAATTTGTGTATCCGAGTCAATATCTTCAGGAATTTCGTTAGAATGTTCCCCTTCTTCAGTGTTTTGTTCTGTTAAGGCTTTTAAACTTTCGTCAATGTCTATCATAGTGTAGGTGTAATTAAAAGGAAAATTTCCACAAAAATAAGACTTATTTTTAATTACACAAACTTTTTTTTCATTTTTTTATCAATAAAAACTATTTTTTTTAGTTTTACAAAAAAATAGATTGTTTTTTGAGTATTTCATTGACAAAAAATAAGTCATTTTAGTTTTTTCTTTATAAAAATAGCAATAAAATATTCTGTTTTTAGGAAATAATTAGTAATAAAAAATAAAATAGAGAAAATAAATAATTTATTTTCTCTACAGGTTAAACGCACCTAATAATTTTTTAAAATTTATTAAAATTAAAATAATATTTTGTTTTTTTTGCATTCAATAAAATTTTATTTTTTTTTAATTTG
>RDZP01000160.1 GCA_004294005.1 Cytophagia bacterium | reverse complement strand
TTCTATTGAGCAATTGTAGTACACACTTTTAGTGTGTCGACACACTAAAAGTGTGTACTACAGTTTTTATTTTCCGTATAAATCTTAGTAGAACCATAATATTTTATTTTTTTTTATGTTAAACAGAATTTTATTTGTTTTTAATCCCTAACTTTTCTGTTTTTTAGGGAACAAATACATAAAATATTGAATTTTGACAACGCTTGGAGGGTTTGAAACCCTCCAAGCGTTCAATCTAAAAGTATCTTTGTCAAATAATTGAATTTTGATGGCAGGTTATACTTTGAATCCTGAAAACAAAAAGTATCTAAAAGTATCTTTGTCAAATAATTGAATTTTGATAACGATTTTATCAATAACAATTAGATGAATGATTGAGATTATTTGACTTTAAAAATTTCAAATTCTACTCTACGATTCATTTTCTTATGCTCTTCATTTTCTTCTTTTTGAATAACCCTTTTTTTACTTCCATGTCCTTCTGCTTTAATTCTCTCGAGTTTAAATTTTCCTTTGTCAATCAAATATTGCCGTATTGATTCCGCTCTTTTTTCGGATAAGACTTGATTAGCATTTTCGTCATTATTCGAGCCTTCGGTATGTCCTGAAATTATCAAACCTAAATTAGGATGATCAGCCAAGAAAAATATGAGTTTTTGGAGGTCATGCTGCATATCATCTGTAACATCAGCACTGTTTTGTCCAAATTCGATTGCTTCAAATTTCCATTTTTTAAATTTGATAGATGGAGTTGAAAAATTGACAGTTGTATCACCTTTGAGCAACAACTGTTTTTCTATTCTAAAAAAATCTTCTCCCGTAATAATAACCAAATAATTTCTATTTCGTATCAAATCAAAACGGTATGAGCCATCAGGTCTTAAATATTTGGGAGCGACTTCTACACCTTCGTCCATATCAATAATAGAAACAATACCCTCAAAAGATTTCCCTGTCAACGAGTCAGTAACGGCTCCTTCAAATTTAACAAATGCTTCAGGTTGCGCTTCCATTGGCAATGTTGCAGTATGCAAATTCAAGATTTCTTTGTCCAAAGTATCACCTGTCATACCGTCCCAAAATTTTATTTTGGTAGTTTTGGCATAATATAAATTTCTTGCCTTAGAGTCAATCGTAAAATAATATTCATCTTTTTTATAATTGACAAGTGGTCCGATATTTTTAGGTTCTCCTTTCCATTTTCCACCTACTTCTCTACGGATTTTATAAATATCCATTCCTCCAAAATTGACCAATTGTCCATTCGAACTAAAATACAAAACATTATTGGTTGGGTGATAAAATGGGCTTACTTCGTTGGCTCTTGTATTGATAATTGGACCAACATTGCGGGCTTTTGCGTAGTTCCAAAGCGTGTCACCATCTGCATCAACTCTAAATCCACGTCTATAAGTATAATAAATATCAGACATTCCAAAACCGCCCAATCTATCAGAGGCAAAAAATAAAGTATCTTCTGTATGTGATAATGTAGGTTGTGAATCCCAATTAATAGAATTGACTGCAAAACCTAAATTACGAACTTTCCCCCATTTTCCATTTTTTAATTTTCGTGCTTCATAAATATCACAATTTCCAATACTATTAGGTGCGTGACATCTTGAAAAATACATTACTTTTCCATTTTTGGATAGACAAGGTGAGCCTTCATTGTATTCGGTATTAATATCACCTAACAATGCTTTTGCTCTTGTCCAAGGAATTGTGTCAAATTTTTGTCCTAATTCTGTTTCTTTCAAAAATAAGCTATCTGCTTTTCTTGTCCAAAAAATATCTTCATTGACAATGTATTTTGCCCCTGATTTTTTTTGATTTCTTGTAGAAGTGAAAAGTAAAATAATATCATTACCACCCAAAGCAGGGCCATAATCATCATATTTGGAATTGACTGAATCACCCATTTGTGTATAAACAGCAGAAGGTACATCTAAGGTATCAATATTAGCAGATGGATTAGCGTAATTAAAATAATATTCGATGGGCAAGTAATAATCTTTATCGTTTCGTGTCAAAGAGTCATAAAAAATACGTGCATTTTTTAGATTTCCTTTTGGGTGATGTTTGAGAACGATGCCATAAAACAGTTTTGCTTTTTCTTCATATCTTAATTCTTCAGCCAATTTAGCCAATCTAAAAACCAAATAAAGGTCTTTTTGAAAATTTTTAGCACCAAAATTCATTACATAATTGTATAGCAAATGATAAGTTTTAACTTTATCTCCTTTTTTTGCCATTTTTTCAATGGCTTTCATTTTTTCTTCGTCTTTATAATAAGGATACAAACTAATTTTTCCAAAATGCAAAATTCTGCCATCATCTCTCTTGATTGTGTCAGTAGATTGTTTTATTTTTCCACGTTTTTGGGCAAAAAGAATTGGAGAAGAAAAATAAATAAATAGGAAAATTGTTGCAAAAATTTTTAAAAAATACATAAATATTTGTTTACAAATCTATCTTTTTTTAAATAATTAAATTGATTTAAAATGATAGATTAAATTATCAAGGTTGTGTAAAGTTTTTTTTCTAGAAAAGTATATTTTTTTCATAGATAAGAAAAAAGAAATATTATTCTGTGATTAAGTTCATTTATTTAAAACGCTCAATTATGTGTAAGATTATATATTTATTGTAATTAAGTAAAAAATCATACCATATTTTGAAATAGATGACTTTTTTTAGAATAATTTTGATTTTTGGCTATTTGCGATAGGGATAGATGCAGTCTTGCAGAGACAAAAAGACAAAAACGAAGGCTTCCGAAGTTTTTTGCCTTTTTTGGCTCTGTGCTTTGCACGATAGCCCGTAATCGCCCAAATTGTATGTATTAGAAAATGAATTTTGTGATGATTACTATTGCATAATTGATATTTTTTTTTTAATTTTGCAAATATTTTACAATTAAAATAAATAATTTTTTAAAAAAATGAAAAAAATAATTTTTTTATCGTTGGTTGTCTTATCTTTTGTTTATACTTCGTGTGTGAGCAAAAAAAAATTGATTGATTCTGAGGCACGTGCCAAAGAAATGCAACTAAAGCTCGATAAAAATCAGGCTGATTGTAGTCAATTACGCACACAATTAAATGATGCTTTGAATCAAGTAAAACTTAAAGAGGTTGAAGTTGAAGCGGAAAAAACAAGGACACAGAGCTACGAAAGACAAGTGGATAATCTTAAAAATACAAATCAAAATTTATTAGATAGAATGTCTGATTTGTCAGTTTTAAGTAAAACAGGTGCTGAAAATATCAAAAAAAGTTTAGAAACAATGAGCGAACAAGGCAGATATATCAAAGATTTGAATGCGTCAGTACAAAAAAAAGACTCTTTGAATATGGCTTTAGTGATGAATATCAAACGTTCTTTGGATAATGTAAATGATAAAGATATTAATGTAGAAGTAAAAAAAGGTGTCGTTTATATTTCTATTTCTGATAAATTGATGTTCAAATCTGGCTCTGATGATGTATTGGCAAGTGCTGAAAATGTATTAAGCAAAATTGCAAAAGTAGTGAATGACCATAAAGATTTTGATATTTTGGTAGAAGGGCATACAGATAACGTACCAATGAAAACGGCTTGTATTGAGGATAATTGGGATTTGAGTGCAAAAAGGGCTACTTCTATTGTAAGGTATTTGCAGAGAAAATACAAAGTCGACCCTAAGAGAATGACTGCAGGTGGACGTGGTGAACATATACCAAAAACATCTAACGCAACCGCAGAAGGCAGAAGTGCTAATCGTCGTACTGAAATTATTATTTTACCAAAATTAGATGAGTTTTTTCAGTTGTTGGAAAAACAACAACCTAAGAAATAAAATAAAATTTATCAAACAAAAAAACAAGAAATTTTTAAATTTCTTGTTTTTTTAGTTTAATTTTATGAGTTTGATAAGATAAATCTATTCAAATTTATTTACCATTATCAATAAATTGAGATTTTATAGGTGTTCCTTCTACTTCATAACCTACTTGTCCAAATAATAAAAACTATTTTCTTTTTCTATAAACGACTCCATCAATTAGACAATCGTAATCTTTACCCGCTTTTTCCAATGCTCTGTCTGTTGCTTCTTTCAAATTAGGACTACCTAAAGGAATACCAAAAATGACAGTTACATAATGTGTACCTTTTGTTCTTTCTCCTCTATGTTCACTATTTAATCGCATAGTTACATTTTTAGAACTAATAGTAGTGAAATCTATTAACCTTTGTGAACAAGAAGATAAAAAAAGAATAAAACAAATAACAAATAAATTTTTCATGTTTTTTTTTAATTTAATTAATTTGGAAAAGTTGTAGTTAGTGTTCCGCCGCAAGTCAAAGTTCCATTATAAGTTCTAATAGTAGGACTTATAGCAAATCCACTTAATTGTTCAACTCGTATAGTATAACTACCAATAGGTGCAAAAGTAATCGTTCTTGTAGTATTCCCAGCCATACTGCTAATCACTAACTGGTTATTGACATATACTGCATAAGGATTTGAAGAATTACTAACAAATGTAAGAGTTCCTGTTCTTGTTAAAACAACATTTATAGCGGTTGTTTGATTGAGAGGAATAGCATTGGTAGTAGTTACTGCACCATTTACATTATCTTGACAAGTTTTTTGAGCAAGCCAATAGTATCTAATATTAGATAAACCTGTAAACTTAACTTTACCATCACTTGCTGATGTTTGTGTGGTACCAACTTGATTTGTACCTGATGTAAGGTCATTTTGTGAAGAATATAATTTCACTGAAGCACCAGATACTAAATTACCTAAGTCGTCTGTTAGAGTCATTTGTAGCGCGGTTTCTTGTGGTGTACTACTTGGTGTAGCATCATCTTTTTTACCACAAGAAGAGAAAAAAAGAATAGTAACGATAGATAAAATAACTTGAATTTTTTTCATAAATAATTTTTTTTAAAATATTTATGCAAAGATATTTTGTTTTTACATTTTATTTACATATTTTTGCTTGTAAATTACTAATATACAACTTGTAAAATACAAATATATATGAATACTCAAAAAAAGATAGCTAATCGTATTCGAAAAATACGTGAATTAGCAGAATTTACTCAAGAATATGTAGCGAATAAATTAGAGATTTCACAACAACAATATAGTCTTTTGGAAAAAGGAGAAAGTAAAATCACTGAAGAAAGATTAGATAAAATAGCCTCTATTTTAAATACTACTCCTGAAAAAATACAAAGTTTTGATGCAGAATCTGGTCTATTTGGAAAAACTTATAATCGTTTTCAAGATAGTAGCACTGGGGATGGGAACGTTCATCATATCCATCAACAAATTAATTCAAAAGAATTAAAAAATGTTTATGAACTAAGAATAGAGGAAATGCATCTTTTATATGAAAGTCGTATTTTGGAATTGAAAGAAGAAATAAATAGACTTGTATCTATTTTAGATAAATGTTTATCTAAATAAACAAAAAAGTTGGATAAAAACAGGTTTATTTTTATCCAACTTTTTTTTTATGTTTTTATAGAGAAATTAATAACTATCTTCCTAATGCTTTCAACATTGTAATTCCTAAATCAGCGGGAGATTCTACAACATGAATACCACATTCTCTCATAATAGCCATTTTTGCGGCTGCAGTGTCATCTTTTCCACCTACGATTGCACCTGCGTGTCCCATTCGTCTTCCTTTGGGTGCAGTTTGGCCTGCGATAAATCCAACGACAGGTTTTGTACCATGTTCTTTTATCCAACGGGCTGCTTCTGCTTCCATTCCACCACCAATTTCACCTATCATAATAATACCTTCAGTTTCAGGGTCATTCATTAATAATTCGACTGCTTCTTTAGTGGTTGTGCCAATGATAGGGTCACCTCCGATTCCGATGGCAGTTGTTTGTCCTAAACCAGCTTTTGTAAGTTGGTCAACAGCTTCATAAGTAAGCGTTCCTGATTTTGATACTATTCCGATAGTTCCTTTTGCAAAAATAAAAGCGGGCATAATACCAACTTTACATTCGCCTGCGGTCATCACACCAGGGCAATTTGGACCTACTAAACGAGATTTTGTTCCTTTCAAATATTCTTTGACCTTTATCATGTCTTTGGTAGGGATTCCCTCTGTGATACAAACGATAAGTTCTATACCTGCGTCAGCAGCTTCCATAATTGCATCTGCTGCAAAAGCAGGTGGTACAAATATAATAGAAACATTTGCTTGTGCTTTTTTTACTGCATCACTTACTGAATTAAATACAGGTCTATCTAAATGAAGTTGTCCTCCTTTGCCTGGAGTTACGCCTCCTACTACATTTGAGCCATATTCTATCATTTGACCAGCGTGAAATGTACCTTCTGAACCTGTGAAGCCTTGCACAATAATTCGAGAATTTTTGTTTATTAAAACACTCATATTAAATTAGAATTTTTATTTTTTTTCAAAGTTAAATCAAATTTTAAGAAAAGCAAAATATTATGGAAATAAAAATAAAAATGATTTTCTTTTTTATTTTTGAATGGTATAAAAGTTTATTCTTTTTCTTTCATTTCTCCTTTCCAATTCACATAAAACCAATTTTGATTTAATTTTGCTCTGATAGGATATTCACCTTTTGGTGATGAATATTCAACCTCATCAAATTTAAAATCAATTATTTTTTTACCTTTCATATCAATCAAACCCCATTTTCCTTTTTTCTTGACACAAGCAATAAAAGATTTTTCAGGATCTTTGGCATTGAGTTGTTTGCTTTCAAAAGGTTGTTTAGCATCTTCGAATTGTGGTTTGACTAAAATTTTATTTTGTTT
>RDZP01000022.1 GCA_004294005.1 Cytophagia bacterium | reverse complement strand
TTGATTTCTATTCCTTTAAAATATATGCACACTACAGTTGAAACAGCACACAAAGAAGATGTTGAAAATTGTATCAATTTGATGTATGAATTTTTGGTGCAATTACCAAAAAATCATGATTTTAGGTATTTTAAAGTTTGAGATTTTTAGAAAATATTTTTTTGGATATGATTTTGATAATGCTTAATTGAGGTGCTTTTGGTACAAGCGTGGACGCTTGCACCAGTTGTTATCTTGTGCAAGCGTCCACGCTTGCACAAGAATTAAACATTATCATTCATATCCAATTTTTTATCAATACAAAAAAAATGGAATTAGCACCTGTTGTTATTTTTGCTTATCATCGTGTTTTTCATTTTCAAAAAACATTAGAGGCTTTAGAAAAAAATGATTTGGCTAATCAATCAATGGTTTATATATTTTTGGATAAATCTGATAAAAATATTGCTATAAAAAATATTATCAATAATAAAAAATGGAGTTTTAAAACATTAGAATTGATTGAAAGAGAAAAAAATATAGGTTTGGCAGATAATATTATTGATGGTGTAACAAAAATTATCCAAAAATATAAAAAAATTATTGTTTTGGAAGATGATTTATTGACTTCGCCTTATTTTTTGACTTATATGAATGATGCACTTGTTTTTTATGCTGATAATCCAAAAGTAATGCACATTTCAGGTTATACCTATCCATTAAATATACCTATCAAAGAAGATACTTTTTTTTATAATGTACCTTCAAGTTGGGGTTGGGCAACTTGGGAAAGGGCTTGGAGTTATTTTGAGGAAGATATAGAAAAAAGATGGAAAAATTTATCAAAACAACAACAATTTCATTTTGATATAGAAGGAAGCAATGTATATTTATCTCAAATTGAAATGAATTTGAATAATCAACGTAAGACTTGGGCAGTTCGTTGGTATTTAAGTATTTTTTTGGCAAATGGTTATGTACTTTACCCCAAAGTTTCATTAGTACAAAATATTGGTTTTGATAATTCAGGTGAGAGCAAAGTAACAGTCAATCAATATTTTATACCAAAATTAGCACAAAAAATTGAAATAAAAAGCATACCTTTGCAACAGAATTTAAAATTTAGAAAAAAGTTAAACTATTTTTATAAATATGGAGGCGTTAGTAGTATATTTTTTTGGAGATATTATTATTATCGATATAGCAATTTTATAAAAAAAATATTGAAAAAATAGTGAAAATCGTACATATCAATACACACGATAGAGGCGGGGCTTTTCAAGCCGTTTATAGATTACATCAAGGTTTATTAGACAATCAAATAGATAGTAAAATTTTGGTTTTGTATCATACTGACAAAGAAAATAAATTAAAAAAAGTATATTCTTTTTTTGATAAATTAAGCGTGTTTTTAAGGCTTAAATATACATCTAAATACAAAAAATTACATCAGAAATATACCAAATTATTATTAAAAAAAAAGGAAGTTCAATTTACATTTACTGAAAGTGCTTATAATATTTTGTCGCATCATTTGGTCAAGGAAGCAGATATTATTCATTTGCATTGGGTTGCTCATTTTTTAGACTATGCAAGTTTTTTTAAAAAAATCAACAAACCTGTTGTTTGGACTTTGCACGATAAAAATCCTTTGAATGGTGGTTTTCATTATGATATTTATTTTTTGGAAGAATACAGAACGCTTAATCAAAATATTCAAAAAGAAAAAAAGGAAGCTTATCAATTTTGTAACAATCTACAAATCGTTTGTCCTTCATTGTGGTTACACGATTTGGCTAAAAAATCTGAATTATTAGGAAAATACACACATCATTATATTCCTTATAGTTTAAATACTTCTATTTTTTCGCCTCACTCAAAGATAGAAGCGAGAAAATATTTCAAATTACCTTTGCACAAAAAAATCGTACTTTTTGTGGCTGATGCCATTGGAGATGTTCGAAAAGGATTACATTATTTGCTGGAGTCTTTAGAAAAAGTTGAAAGTGAAGATATGATTTTAGTAACTACAGGACAAGGTGATGTCAAAAATATCGATTTAATTCATTATGAATTGGGTTTTTTTAGTGATGATTCGCAAATTGCGATGGCTTATAATTGTGCTGATATTTTTGTAATTCCTTCTCTGGAAGATAATCTACCTAATACAGTGTTAGAATCGATGGCTTGTGGTACGCCAATTATAGGTTTTGAAGTGGGTGGCATCAAAGATATGATAAAAAACGAAGAAAATGGTTATTTAGTAGAAATAAAAAATAGTGATCAATTAGCCGAAAAAATTACTTATTTACTAAAAAATAATTCATTGAGAAAACAAATGTCTAAAAATGCACGTAAAATGGCTGAAAATCATTATCAACTTAATATTCAAGCTCAAAAATACATTGATTTATATAATAGTCTTTGATTTCTAAAAATTTCTTTTTTTTCTTATTGTCATAAACAAAAAAGCAAAAATAATGTTTATAGAATAGATTTTCTTCAAAAATTACTTTGATTTTTCTGTCAATTTTTGTAAAAGTTATCAACATAACTTATTTTCAACTAAAAACAACCAGCAATTATGACTTGGTGGCGTGCTTATCCATTTATAAGATTTTCATTTTTTTTAATAGCAGGCATTTGGCTGGAATGTAATTTTAATATCTATTCTCCAACTATAATGGTTGTGTTTTTGTTGTTAATTGTTGTGTTTTTAGTTGGATATTTTTTGAAAAATAGTCGTTTTTGGGGTATTAAAACTATTTTTTTAGGTGGAATTGGAAGTTTAGTTTTAATCTTTTTCGGAATTATCAACACTTATTTTTATACAGAAAAACACGAAAAAAACCATATTTATCAAGAAAAAGAAACGATTATTGCTTATCAAGCACTCATCAATCAGGAAGTAGAAATACGAAAAAAAACATTAAGAACTACACTAAAAATTAAATCAATCCTCACAAAAAAAGGTTGGAAAAATGCAAAAGGAGAAGTATTAGTTTATTTTAGAAAAGATACAAATACTATGCAAAAAAGCATTGTTGAATATGGTAATGAAATCATTATTAAAAATGCACCACAATTATTGACTTCACCGCTCAATCCTAATCAATTTGATTTTAGTCGTTATTTATCCTATCAAAATATTTATCATCAACAATTTATAGACAACAACCAATATCAAGTCATACAAAAAACAACTCCTAATTATATTTTTTATTACTCTTTACAATTTAGAAATTTTTGTAGTAATACATTAAAAAACTTCGTAAAATCTGAGAGGGAATCATCAATTGCCGTTGCATTACTGCTGGGAGTGCGAGAGCAAATGGACAACGAAATCTTAGAAGCCTATTCAGCAACGGGTCTGATGCACGTATTAGCCGTTTCAGGTATGCACGTAGGTTTGATTGTTTTTCTTTTGGATTTTCTTTTCTTTAAAAAATGGAAAAAACATCAAAAAAATAACATTCGTTATCGTTATGCAAGCATTATGCTTATTTTATTGTGGTTTTATGCTTTAGTTACGGGAATGACACCTTCAGTTTTGCGTGCAGTGATGATGTTTTCTATAATGATAGTTGGCACCGCGATTAGTTCGAGAGTTTCTATGTACAATAATTTAGGTGTTTCTTGCTTTATTTTACTTTGTTTTAATCCATTTCTGATATATTCGGCAGGTTTACAATTATCTTATATGGCAGTTTGGGGAATCGTTTATTTTCAACCAAAATTATCTTATTACTATCAACCAAAAAACAAGATTTTAAGAGAAATTTGGTTAATTATTACTGTTTCTATTACGGCACAATTAGCCACTTTTCCTTTGGGTGTATTTTATTTTCATCAATTTCCTAATTATTTTTTGTTGTCTAATCTTTTGATTATTCCATTAAGTACAATAATTTTGTATGTAGGTTTGATAGCTTTGGCGTTTTGTTGGTTGCCTTTTATCAATGTTATTTTGGGAACAACTTTGTATTATGGTATTTGGTTGATGAATGAAATTACATTTCAATTACAAAAACTACCTTTTTCGGTCAGTGATGGCATTTTTATTAAGGAATATGAATTATTTTTGTTGTATGGAATGATATTTTTGTTGGCATTATTTATCAAGTATAAAAAATTGATTTATTGGAAATACATTGCATTTTTAGTATTTATTTTTGTTTCTTTTAGAATTTTTTATATTTATCAACTCAAAAACCAAAACTTTATTGTGTTGTATCATTTTAATAAAAATTCAAGTTTACATATTGCATCAGCAGAAAAACATTTTATTTTTGGAGATAGCACCTTCAAAAAAGAGAAAAAAAATTTTGATTTTGCCACCAAAGCCCATTTAGTAAAAACTGGCTTTAACAAAACAATTATTAACGATTGGAAAGTCAAAAAAGATAATTATCAATTTTTAGGAAAATATAGTTTGTTGTATTGGAATGAAAAAGTGGTTTTTATTTTACATCAAAAATTAAAACAAAAAGAATGGAAAAATCTCAATGAAATAACGCCTGATTTTGTTATTATTCGTAAAAATTCACTTTTTGATTGGGAGCAAATTCCTGAAAATTGGAATAAAAAAACTTTTATTTTTGATGGTTCAAATGGATTAAAACGAATTAAAAAGTTAGACAGCACCAAGACAACACAAAAAACTTATTTTACGCATTGGCAAGGTGCTTGGAAAATGGAGAAATAGTTATTGTCTTTATCAAATAAATTTATAAAAAGAAAAAAAATTACATTCACGCCCTCGCTTGTGTCCCACAAGGAAATGTTGTAACAAACGAGTCTTATACCAAAGACGACTGCTTGTGGGACACAAGCAGGGGCAAGAAATAGTTATTGTCTTTATCAAATAAATTTATAAAAAGAAAAAAAATTACATTTTTTCTTGTTTTTTTACAATAAATTCAAAGTTTTTTAGTTTATTTGCATATTAAATAAAAAAAAGAAATAAAATATGTTTTTTTTAATCAAACACATCAAAAATAAATAGTTTTTCAATCAAAAAAATAGGACTCAAAAAGTAATTATTATAGAATTTTTATCTAATTTATAAACATTTTTAATTGTATGTCAGAGCAAAAAACAGAAATCTTTATCAAAAAAACAACACATGCTAACTTTGCAGATATAAAACCTTTGCTTAGTTATTTGTATCATTGGGAAAAAACAATACCTAATAATGTCTATTTAAGACAGCCTAATGGAAATCTTTGGACAGAATATACTTGGAAACAAGTCGCAGAACAAGTCAGAAGAATGGCATCAGCCTTGAAAGCAATGGGCGTAAAAAAAGGTGATAACATAGGCATTGTCTCTAAAAATTGTAGCCATTGGATTATGGCAGATTTAGCAATAATGATGGTAGGTGGTGTTTCTGTGCCTTTTTATCCAACACTTGATGCCGAAAAAATCAATCAAGTTTTAACACATAGTGATTGCAAAGTTTTGTTTGTTGGAAAACTAGATGATTGGAAAGGTATGAAAGATGGTATTCCTGCTGATGTGCATAAAATATCAATGCTCCCTTCTTCAAGTGAAAAGGATTGTAACACAAAATGGGATGATTTATGTGCCAAACATCTTCCAATGCAAGAAAATTACATACCTGATGTACACGATTTGTTCACAATTATTTATACTTCAGGTACTACAGGTATGCCCAAAGGCGTAATGCATACTTACTATACAGTTGCAACGCCTATCAAAGCGGCGGCTGGTGTGCTAAAAGTGGGTGCAAATACAGACAAATACTTTTCTTATCTTCCCCTTTGTCATATTGCAGAAAGAGCGATTGTAGAAGCAGCAAGTTTGTATTCAGGTGGTTCAGTATCATTTGTAGAAACTTTAGATAGTTTTAAAGATAATTTGGCAGCCGTACAACCTACTCATTTTTTGGCTGTTCCACGTATTTGGACAAAATTTCAACAAGGAATTTTAGGAAAAATGCCTCAGAAAAAATTAGACTTATTTTTAAAAATTCCAATTCTCTCAGGAATTGTTAAAAATAAAATAAAAAAAGGTTTGGGTTTATCAAAAGCAAAAGTTGTTTTGACAGGTGCAGCACCTATGCCTCCAAGCTTGATTACTTGGTTCCAAAAATTAGGAATTACAATACAAGAGGCTTATGGAATGACTGAAAATGCAGGTTGTTGTACTTTGATGCGTACTGATAATATTAGAATTGGTACGGTTGGAAGTACTTATCCAAATTGTGAACTTAAAATATCACCTGTTGATGGCGAAATTTTGACCAGAGCAGAATGGATAATGGTAGGCTATTATAAAGAACCTGAAATCACAGCCAAAACTGTAGATGCAGAAGGTTGGTTACATACAGGTGATATGGGCTTAATTGATGGCGAGGGTTGTTTAAAAATTACAGGGCGTGTAAAAGACCAATTCAAAACTTCAAAAGGTGAATTTGTTGTGCCTTCTCCTATCGAATCAAAATTTGCAGACAATAGCAATATAGAACAAATTTGCTTGGTTGGTAGAGGGTTAGGACAACCTCTGGCTTTGGCGGTTTTGTCTGAATTGGGTATGAAGGAAAGTCAGGAAACTATTAAAGCAAGCCTTGTCAGTACACTCAAACAAGTGAATACAAATGCTAATAATTGGGAAAAAGTTTGTAAAATCGTTATTGTAAAAACTGCTTGGAGTATCGAAAACGGTATGCTCACACCTACACTCAAAATCAAACGTAATGTGTTAGAAGATGTATATGGAACAAGATTAGAAGGTTGGGAAAATCAAAAGGGAAATGATGTTATCTGGGAATAAAGAGCATAAAAAATAAAAAAAAATAGATTTTTTGAGAAAATTATTTCTTAAAAAATCTATTTTTTGTTCCTATTAACTATTAAAAAAGTAAACGTTTATCTTTCCGTATGTAATAATAAGTATTCTCCACCCGGCTTATGATTGGTAAAAGTACCTGAGCGAGGACTAATGTCTGTTCCTTTTTTCATTTCATTGCTAATATCTCCCCAACTCAATAGGGCTGTTCCTTTTACATTGGTTAAGATACCTAATAATTTTTCCATAAAAGGAGAATGTTTGCCCGGTCTACCATCTGAAACATATTCTTTTCCACCTGATGTCAAAAAATTTCTTGATGATAATTGAAGTTTTTGTTTCGCATATTTTACTATGTCTTTTATTTTACCATCTCCTCTTTCTAAAGCCAAGTCTTTATCAAAAGTACCACTAAAACAAGCGTCAATAATCACTCCTACATGTTGGCAACCAATTCCTGCTAATAAAGTTTCTACTACACTATGTGAAACCCAAGTAGTTCTTTCTGGATCATCTTCTACTTTTTTAGAGTCTTTCAAAATAACATAGCCTAATTTTGTATCATAGTCAAAGTCGCCATGTCCTCCATAAAATAGTAGTAGTTGGTCGTTGTGATTATATTTTACTTTTGCTAGCTGTCTTAATTTTGCCAGTGCTTCCTTTTGTGTTGGATTTTCGATGAGTTCGACCTCATAACCATAATTATTTTCTAATACTTCTTTGAGTTTTCTGCCATCTAAGATAGGATTATTAAGTTTTTGCCAAAAATCGTAATTATCTGTTACCATAATCACCGCTTTTCTTTTTCCAAATACTTTTTGTAAATCAACATACTCCAAATTTATCGCTTTATCTGCTTTTTTTTTCATTTTAAAAGCATGACTATTTTGATTACCCAATTCATCTGTGGCAATGATTTTAATTTCAGTAATTTCTTGTTTCAAAAATACTTCACCTTCAAAATCACCATTATTGTTTACTTTTGCAGGATTTCCATTAATAGATACACTTATTACCTTGTTTTCATCTGTAACCGTACCTATAACCGCTACTTTTTCAGCTTCATTTTCAGTAATAATACCACCTCTTGCTGAAGCCATTGCGGGACTTGAAACAAAAATTGCAGGACCTCTATTATCTAAAGTATTTTGATTCATTTTTGCTAAAATATCCTCTGCTTCTCGTCCATTGCTAATACTTTGGTCTTTATATTTCAAAGACGTTAAAAGATTATCTTTTGCTTTTTTAAGGTGTCCAATTTTATAATAAATTGTTCCTAAACTCAAATGAGCGTCATAAGTAGGATTTTTTTCAATTATTTTTTTATAAAAAGTAGCTGCAAAGCCTATCAAATTAGGTTCATTTTCTATTTCAAGCTTTTCTTTTCTAAATTTCACTAATTTTAAAGATGCTTTGAAAATATCTAAATAAGATTCCAAATTATTATCTAATTTTCTAAATGTACGATTAGAAAGTGCTTCTGCACCCGTATAAGCGCCTGAAATTATTTTATTTTGATTATACCCCGCCACATACTGTAGTATGGTTAGATGTATATCATCTCTAAACTCAGTGGTAATATAATCTTTGTGAGTTTTAAGAAATCTTACTTCTTTTTCTACTTTAGAATATAAACCTTCTTGTATGTTTATTTGCAATTTTTCGATGTATGCCTCTAAAAAAAATTGATTGATTTGAGTGGCTTTTTCAAAGTATTGAACAGCCAATTTTATTTGATTAGATTGTTTGTAATACAATCCCATATAATAATTAGCATCAGCATTTTTATCATCTTTTTTCACAATAGGATTAAGAATTTCAAATGCCTTGATAGGCTCATTTTCTAACAAATAAATATAACCTTCTAATGCAGCAAGGTCTTGATTTCTTTTGTCAAGTTTGATACCATCTTTAAGTATTTCTTTTGCCTTAGTCATTAGTTTACGGGCAATCAATGCTTTTACCATTCCCACATAAGGTTCTGATGAGCCACCAAAGATTTTGCTTGATTGTTGATAATCACCAAAGGCATAAGCATATTCACCTATTTTCATATAACATTCTCCGCGTCTGTTATATATTTTGGCTTGTGTAGGATCCTGATTGATAATGGTTGCAAAATCAGGAACAGCTTCTTTGTAATTGCCTAACATCATACGTAGTTCTCCTCTTTTTTTGAGGGCTTCTATATCAGATGGGCTTTTTTGAATGATTTGGTTAAGAAGTTTTTCCGCTTCTTTCCAATTTTTTTGATAAATCGCTGTAGTTACGAGCTGATTTATTTCCAAATTTTGTGCTATCACATCATTCAGCAGGAATGATTGAAGGCATAAGAACAAGGATACGGTTTTGATGCACCTTTTCATAAGTAATAAAAATTTTGATTTGGACGCTAAAGAATTATTTTGTGTTGTGTTTTGTAGTTTTTACACCTAAGAGTCTTTTGTCATAACGCTTTGGATAGTGCAAAATTAGCACTAAAAATTACATCAACAAAAAAAATTACACTTTTTTTTTTTTATTTTATAAAAATATATAACAATGTTTTAACATTGATTTTATTTTGAGTATATCGACTTGATTATTAACAATACATATATATATTATTAACATTTTGATTGCCAAATCTTCCATGCTTTTTCTGCTTGTGCATATAACATCTGTAAACCGTTCTTAATCTTTGCATTTCTTTTTAATCCTTCTCTTAAAAACATTGTTTGTTCGGGATTATAAATCAAATCTAAAAGATAATTTTGATTTGTAATAACATCATAGAAAATAGGCAAACATTCATTTTCATTAGGATACATTCCAATTGGCGTTGTATTTATCCATAACAAATATTTTTTGAGTATATTTATCTCCAAATTTTCATAAGAATAGTTATTTTTCTCTGTTTTTTGACGAGAAACGTACATAAAATCAATGTTTTTTGATTCCAAACACGCCGCCACAGCCTTCGATGCACCACCTGTTCCAAAGATTAAAGCAGCAGGTTTTTGTACAGGAAAATGCAATAAAGCATCATTTAAAGTCTGTTCAAATCCAAAAATATCAGAGTTATAACCTTTTAATCTATTGTCTTCTAAACGTTTAATTACATTGACTGCACCCACCTTTTTGGCACTTTCATCTAATTCATCTAAAAAAGGAATCACTGCCTCTTTATAAGGAATTGTAACATTTACGCCTTGTAAGTTTTTGTTGTTTTTGAATAAAAAGGGAAGTGAATTTATATTTTCTAACAAAAACAACTCATAACTTACATCACTAATATTTTCATTTTTAAATTTTTCTTCAAAATATTTTGGAGAAAAAGAATGAGTGAGAGGATAACCAACAAGTCCATAACATTTTTTTATGTTCATATTTGCTGATTTTTTAAATACGTTTTAATGTATTTTCCTAAAATATCAAATTCTAAATTGACTTTTTGCCCAACTTTAATGTATTGAAATTGCGTATGTGTATAGGTGTAAGGAATAATTGCTACAGAAAATTCATTTTTCTTTGCATTCACTACTGTCAAACTTACGCCATTAATACAAATAGAACCTTTTTCTACTGTAATATTGCCTTCTTTTTCATCATAATCAAAAGTAAAAAACCAACTTCCATCTTTGTCCTCTATTTTTTTACAAATTCCAATTTGATCTACATGTCCTTGTACGATATGCCCATCTATTCGTCCACCAAAAGCCAAACATCTTTCTAAATTGACATTATCACCAATTTTCCAATCGTTCAAACTTGTTTTTTCTAATGTTTCTTCAATGGCTGTAACCGTATGTTTATTGTCATTGATAGCCACTACGGTCAGGCATACGCCATTATGAGCGATACTTTGGTCAATTTTGAGTTCAGAAGTGAAATTACTTTCGATTTCAAAATGTTTATTTGCTTTTTCTTTTGTGATATTAGTTATTTTTGCGAGTGTTTCTATAATTCCTGTGAACATTTTTTTGATTTTTTACATTTTAGATAATTTTTCTATATCAGTTTCAAATTTTTTTTTCATTTTTTTGATATTAACAAATAATTTTTTGACTTTGATGTCAGGTTGCTCTGTTTTATCTTTCATCTCGACTTCATTTTTAAACCATTTCAAAATTGTTTCTTTTTGAAAATAAATTTTAACTTTATCTTGTGCAATCAAAGATGTTTCTGATTGTTTTTGTTCAGAATAAAACACTAAATCATTTTCATTATCAAAGATATATTCATAATAATAGTTGATTTTTTCTTTTTCTTTTCTTATAATAACTGCTTTCAGAATTGGATTGTTATTTTTTCCTTCTCTTTTATCCAATATATAATAATATTTTTCAAAATTTTGGAAATATTCAGGTTCATCTAAGGCAAAACGATTGGCATTGATTCTATATTCATTCAAAAAAAAATCTCCTTTCTCGATTTTACTCAGCGTATAACGACATTCTTTTTCTATGGTATAAAAATCATTATTTTGTCCAAATAAAAAATGATTTGAAATGTAAAAAATAATAAAGAATAATAAAAAACGCATTTTTTGATGAATTAAATAAAAATATGATAGAAATATTACAAAAATCATTCTAATATTTTATGGTTCTTCTAACATTTATACGGATAAAATTTTACAAAAATAAAAAATCCGTTCAAATCCGTAAAATCCGTGTTATCCGCGTGCCTCCTGCTATAAATTTCCGTATAAAGTTTAGTAGAACCAAAAAAATACTGTTCAAAATTTATTTTTCGCTTCCTAAAAATATTATCTTTTTTACATGATTTTGAGTATCAGTTACAGGATAAAATGTACCAAATAACCAAACTGTTTTTTGTTTTGTACTTCTGAAAGCGTAATCTCCTTGTAAAACTTCGTTATGTTGCAAACTTTCCCACCATTCAGGAAAAGCAACTGCCTCATCTGTGCGCATATCAATCAATTCTTTAATATTTTTTTGTGTTATCTCATTGGGTTGATATTCTAAAAATGCACACATTTTTTCATTAATATATTTTAAATTGCCTTTTGTATCAAAAGTAGCCATTCCAAAAGCAAAATCAATGGCTTGCATTTGCTCTTCTAATTCTTTTGATTGTGCATCTTTTTCGTATTGTAGATGTTTCATTATCTCGATATTTTGATGCAATAACTCTTGATTATCGTGCATTGTATCGAGTTGTTCTTTTATCATACTTTCTTGCTCTTTTTCTTTTGTAATATCATAGGCAAGCACCATTATTTTTTTTGTTTTTCCATCACTGACATTATAGTAATAGGCTCGCATCCAAAAATGTGTTTTATTTTTGGTTATACATTCATATTCTCCCTCAAAAAAATCTTGTTTTCTTACATTTCTTGCTAATTGTCTGTAAGCTTCAGATTGAATTAGATGTTCTGCAAACAAAATACTCAGATGCTTTCCTTCTAATTCTTGGGTTGTATATTGGGCTGATTTTGCAAACTTTTCATTGACATTGATAATTTCTCCGTCTAATGTGCAAATCATTACCATCAAAGAGTTGTCAATCGCATTGAATTGTCTTTGGTATTCTAATGTTTTTTGTTCGATTTCAAATTTTGCTTTTTCAAGTTCTGTGGTTTTAGTTTCTAACTCTGTTGTAATTTCTTGTGATTGGCTTAATAAGTACTGTGTTTTTTGGAATACAATTATATTCTGTAACGTTCCTGCAATATTTTTACTCGCTTGATTCAAAAAAGTAAGATGTAATGTTTTAAATTCATTCAAAGTAGAAATTTCAATTACCCCTTGTAATTCTGCATTATACATCAAAGGAATAATTATCAATGCTTTGCTTTTGATTTTACTCAATGCTGATTCTATCACCAATCCGTCCTCATGAATATCATCAATCAGAATAGTCTTTTTTGTTTTGATAATTTGCCCTATAATTCCTTCTCCTGCTTTGAAAGTCTTTTTTTGTACGGTTTCAGGTGTACAAGCATAACCGCCTATCATGGTGAGTGCATTATTTTGGTCATCAAAAAGATAAAAAGCGGCTCTTGTTGCTTCTATAATTTTTACGATTTCTAATAGAACATTGTCTGCAAAATCTCTCATTCCTTGTTCATCATTTTGCCGCATTACTTCATCAATATCATTCAATTTATGTTCTACCCATTGTTGTTTTTCGAGTTCCTTTTGTTGTTCTTTCAATGTTTTTTCTGTCATTAACATTGCTTCTTGATTATCGAGTAATTTTTTTCTTTGTGATTCTAATTCCTCTTGTGTTGCCTGAATTTCCTCAATATTTTGTCTTAATTCTTCTTCATTTGCCTGTGTAGTTTCTAAGGCAATTTGTAATTCTTTTGTTTTTTGATTAATTCTATTTTCTAATTGGTCATTGGCTTCTTTGAGTGCGTTTTGTGATTCGGTGATTTGAATTTTAGTCATAATTTCTGCAATACTATTTCTACGCAGATAAATTGCCCACAATCCGATGCTCATTGCTTGTAAGACAACAGCCCCTATATACAAACACAAAGCAAAAACATCTAAAGAATTATCTATTTTTCTTGGTACTAAATTTAAAATAGATTGATATTGTGGATAATTTTTTAAAATATTTTCTATGTTATTTCCTAAAAAAACTAATAGGATAAGTTGAGAGATAAACAAAATAGCGGCAGGATACAAAACTTTTATATCTTGATAGACAATCAAAAAAGTAAAAGAAGCAAAAAATAAAAAACGCACCTCAGGAATGGCTTGTAATTGATATAAATATAACAAACCAAAACCTTGTAAAACAATACCTGCCAAGATGCGTGTCATCAAATCATGTGGCATTTTCCAAACGCTTACATAAAAAATAGACAACAATCCAATACTTATTAAAGAAGGTAAAATCCAATCATTTTTGACAAAGGCAAATAACATTGCTAACAAAAAATGCAAGCCAATTACACCCATCATTACTTTGTTACCAATGGCATATACTTCGTTCATACCTTTTTCAATAACAGACTTTGAAAGTTTTTTTTCTGCTTCGTCGTCAAATCTGCTGTATAAACTTTTGGCAATATTGAGTTTATCAATAAAATCAGTGGTTGTTCTTCGTATCATTTTGATTTTTGTTCTTTTCTTTTTGTTGGATAAATAATGGTTTTTGATAGTTTTTTTTCAAAATTATTCTTCCATTTTTTATTTCCAAATTCAAAATAACAACAAAAAAAGAAAAGAAAAAAATAATTCCTTGTTTTTTTTTATTTTTAATGTGTTTTTTGTTCATATAAGCAATAAGATAAAAAAAAGTACCAAAAACATTAAAAAAAAAAAATCGATTTAAATATGTAAAATCTGGCTTACACACGTGTTTTTTTGCCAATATAAAATGATACTTTAAAATTGTTTAATTCCTTAGAAATCTCAACACAATAATTTTTTTTAAGTTTTTTGATAATCAATATAAAAAATTTATCTAATTTTACAAATCAATTCAAAAAAAGTATTCATATTTATTATTCAAAAAATGCAATCTCATCAAAAACATATACATTTTATCGCAGTTGGAGGCAGTATTATGCACAATCTTGCGTTAGATGCACAAAAAAAAGGTTATTTTGTAACAGGTTCTGATGACGAAATAGTCGAACCTTCTCGCTCAAGATTAGCACAAGCAGGGATATTACCCAATCAACTCGAATGGAATCCTGATATACTCACTACCGAAACTGAAATGGTAATTGTGGGTATGCACACACACGCAGACAATCCTGAGCTGGCAAAAGCACAAGCATTGGGGCTTAAAATTTATTCTTACCCACAATATATCAAAGAACACGCACAAACAAAAAAAAGAATTGTAATTGGCGGAAGTCATGGAAAATCAAGCGTTACTTCTATGATTATGCACGTTTTAAAAGCATGTAATTATGATTTTGATTACTTGGTTGGGGCAAAAGTGGAAGGATTTACAGAAACCATTAGACTTACAGAAAACGCACCAATTATTGTTATAGAAGGTGACGAATATGCAAGCGCACCTTTTGATAAAACACCAAAATTTTTGGCTTATCAGGCACATATTGCCGTCATTACAGGTGTGGCTTGGGATCATATCAATATTTATCCAACTTATCAAGATTACATTCGTGCTTTTGAAAAATTTGTTGAGAACCTACCCAAAGATGGCACATTGATTTATTGTCAAAATGACAAAGAAGTGCAAGAAGTAGCCAATTTAGCGCATCAACATATCAACGCTATTCCTTATAAAACCCATAAAAATGAAATAATTAATGGAATTACTTATTTGATTTCGCAAGAAAATGAAAAATTTGCACTCAAAATATTTGGAGAACATAATTTACAAAATATCTCTGCCGCCAAACAAGTTTGTATGCAAATCAATATCAAAGAAAAAGATTTTTTGCAAGCAATTTCTTCGTTCAAAGGTGCAGGAAAACGATTAGAAAAAATTATCGAAAATAAAAATTTTATCCTTTTCAAAGATTATGCACATGCTCCTTCAAAAGTAAAAGCAACCACACAAGCGGTCAAAACACAATTTCAAGACCGAAATTTAGTGGCTTGTTTAGAGTTACATACTTATAGTAGTTTGAATCAAAATTTTCTACCTCTGTATAAAAATACTTTGGATAGTGCAGATATTGCGTTGGTTTATTTTAATCCAAAAGCATTGGCACTCAAAAGAATGCCTGATTTGGATAAAACAAAAATAAAAGATGCCTTTGATAATCCGAAAATTATTGTATTTGATGATATTACAACACTTAAAAATTACCTAAAAAATCTTAATTTTGATAATGCTAATCTCTTGATGATGAGTTCTGGCACTTTTGATGGACTCAACTTTGAAGATTTATTAGCATAAATTAAAAAAAAATTAAAAAAATGAATGAAATACAATATTTTCATTATCCACAATCTTTTTTATTAGAAAATGGAAAAATTTTGCCTGAATTTACACTTGCTTATACTACTTACGGAACAATTAACGAAGAAAAAAATAATGTCATTTGGGTAATACACGCCTTGACCGCCAACTCAAGAGTTGATGAATGGTGGGAAGGTTTGTTTGGAAAAGATAAAATTTTAGACCCAACAAAATACTTTATTATTTGTGTGAATAATTTAGGTTCTTGTTATGGCTCTACTAATGCGTTGAGTATCAATGTTATCAATAGTCAATCTTATTTTTATGATTTTCCATTATTAACTATCAAAGATATGGCAAATAGTTTAGAACTATTGCGTCAGGATTTAAAAATTGATAGTATTCATTTTGGTTTTGGTGGTTCACAAGGCGGACAAATTTTGTTAGAATGGGCAATTCAACAACCTTCGATTTTCAAAAATTTGTTTTTAATTGCTACCAATGCACAACACTCGGCGTGGGGAATTGCTTTCAACGAATCACAAAGAATGGCAATAGAAAATGATATAACTTGGGGACAAAAAGACGAAAAAGCAGGTTTGAATGGACTAAAAACAGCAAGAGCAATTGCTTTGTTATCTTACAGAAACTATCGTGCTTATCAAAATACACAATCAGAAACAGAAGAAAAAATTGATAATTTTAGAGCGGCAAGTTATCAACAATATCAAGGCGAAAAATTACAAAAAAGATTTCATGCTTTTTCTTATTATACACTTTCAAAGGCGATGGATACACATGACGTAGGGAGAAATAAAGGCGGAATTGAACAAGCATTGGCATTGATTAAATCAAAAACTTGTGTAGTCAGTATTAGTTCTGATGTATTATTTCCACCTTCGGAGCAACGTTTATTAGCAAAATATATTCCTAATGCTTTTTATTTTGAAATAGATTCTGACTATGGACATGATGGTTTTTTGTTAGAAAATGAGAAAATAACCAATATTATTTACCAATTTAATTCTTTATAGTTTTTGAATGAGATTTGAAGAGGTTGTTTTTTTTTATAACTATTCAGGTATTTTAACCTTGTGCAAGCGTGGACGCTTGCACAAGGTTAAAATTGGTGCAAGCGTCCACGCTTGCACCAAAAATATCTAAATATTTACTATTTTTTAATTATTCGAATCAAAAACAATTTTTCCTAAATTATCACCTGCCTCTTTTTTGTTTCTTATTATTTCAGCTTCTTTTCTTTCTGTTTGAAATTGTGTAAATTGATAAGCGATTTTTCCATTATTATCAAAGACAATATCGCCTTGCAAATCCAAAATAAGTTCTTGCATCATATATTGAATTTTTTGTGCTTCTATATTTTTTTCTTTTTGGCTACTTTGATTGATAATTTTTTGTAATCTATCTAATGAAACTTCATTTTCTTCGGTTTGAAAAATTGCTTTCATTAATCTTTTTCTTACATTTTCGATATTTCTTTTTCTTCTTTTTGGTAATATATTTATCCATCTAAAAATAGGTACTATAAAAAAGAGCGATGAAAATATGAAAGGAATTAGTCCCAAAAAAATAGACATATAAATATTAACATCAACATTATTAGAATAAAGTAAAGGAGATAAAAACACAAAAGAAAAAAGTAGATTAAACAAATTCATAAAAAATATGCCACTATTTCTCCCAAAGCTATTGCCTGTTAGTTTATATTCCGCTTCGTATTCGTCCCAATACCAAACAATTTTTGTGTCATCTTCTACGCCTTTTGTACGTATCAAATCATAAAAATCGCCGTATAATACAGCATTTTGACTGATTTCTGCTTCTCCATTGTATTTACCTATGATTTCAGAGAAAAAATTATCCGCTTCTTTTCCTCTCCAACCTGCCAAACCCATCACTTCTGGGCGTGTAATAATGCCTTTGTTTTTTCTTAAAAATGCTACTATTTCTTTTTGATTATCTTCTTTTGTGATTCTCACTCTTGGTGGTCCTAAGACAAAATCATAAGTAGCAGAAGTAAAACTTTTGCCTTTTTTATTAGGAATATGAGATTTTTTTGCGTCATATTCACGATAGTCATATCCTTGATTATCCACTGAATAATGTATATAAGTTGTGTGTGTGTTCCATTCAAAAATACCTTTAAAAATACCTCCAATAATATCAAAAATACCTGAATCAGCCGAATCACCATCACCTTTTGATATGGAAACTATAATAATTGCAATTAAAATAATCAAAAAAAGTGTAAAATAAACCACTAACATAACAGCAATTCCAACTTTTAGAATGTAAGCAAAAACCTCCCAAGCGATATTTTTGACATCAAACCACCATTCGTTCCAACTTCTTTCGCCTCTTTGATGCAATGAAGTACCAAAATTATAAATTAAATCTCCTTTTTCTGTAATTTGCAGACTACAATTATATTTTTCCATCAAACGCGTCATCACTTGTTTGGTTTCGTGAAGTGGTTTTCCTGTGATAGCCGCAGCATCTCCTAAAGTAAATACAAGTTGATTTTGTTGAAGTTTTTGTTCAATAGTTTGTAGAGCGGGCAAAAGTGAATTAGATTCCATTTTAGTTTTAATTTTTTTATTTTCTCTGACAAATATAATGACTTTTTTTGATAATTCCAAAAATAATATATTTTTTTTCTTTTTTTTATTGAAGACATTACAAAGGTATTTTGTTGTACACACATATATAAGCAATTTTTTGATAGTAGGCTTCCTGCAAAAGTCCGTTGTTACATTATTTATCGCTTTTTGCAATGATATAAAAAATCAGAAAATAAAGTAATAAAATCAATCAAAAAAATACTCACAAAAGTAACAATTTTTAAATTTAAAAAAAATAATTAAAACAATGAAAAAAAACTTATTTATATTTTTAGTTTTTTGCGTTACTATCAATATTAATGCACAAAATAAATTAAAACAAAAAAATGATTCTATCACCGTTATTGCTCAAAAACTTTATAACGAAGATAAATATGAACAATTATACACTTTGATGGGTGAAAAGTTTAAGGAACAATTAGATTTCGAAAAATTTTCACAAACATTTTCGGGACTTAAAAAACAATTAGGAAATTGGAACAAAAATACTTTTTGGGGAATAAAAGAAATTACTTCTCATTATAAAGCAGAATTTGAAAACTCTCCTCTTTCTTTTTATGTTAATTTAGATGAAAAAGAAAAAATTTTTACTTTTTTGTTTAGACCTTTCAAAGATGACAAAGAAAAAAGAAAAGAAAAAGTAAAATCAAATAATACTTTACAATCTGAAATGGATAAAAAAATTGATGAATTTGCACAAAAATATCTCAGTAATCCAAAAACAGTTGGTTTGAGTATTGGTATTATCAATAACGGAAAAATGCAATATTATCATTACGGAGAAACTAAAAAAGATAATACAAATTTACCCAACAATACCACTTTGTATGAAATAGGTTCTATTTCAAAAACATTTACTTCTTTGTTATTGGCACAAGCAATTGAAAATAAAAAAACAACATTAAATACGCCAATTAATACTTATTTACGAAATAATATTCCTAATTTAGCCTTCGAAGGCAAAAAAATAACTTTAGAAAATCTTGCTAATCATAGTTCAGGTTTACCTCGTCTGCCTGATAATTTATTAGGAAACCCAAATACAATCGATGAAAATCCATATAAAAATTATTCAGACAAAGATTTATTTGAATTCTTAGAAAAATACAAATTAACAAGACCAGTTCTAAAAGAATATGAATATTCTAATCTGTCTTTTGGATTATTGGGCGTAATATTAGAAAAAATCAATAAAAAAAGTTACGAACAACAAATATTGACTCAAATCTGCCAACCTTTTGGTATGAAAAATACAAAAATAACTTTGAATGAAAAAGATAAGAAAGAACATTTTGCACAAGGATATAACGAAGAAGGCAAAGCGGTTTCTTCTTGGGAATTTCAATCTATGGCAGCAGCAGGAGCAATACGCTCTAATATAGAAGATATGCTTAAATACATCAATAATTATCTGAACCCTGATAAAAACATGTTGAACAGTATCAATCTAACAAAAAAAGTAACTTTTGAATATGCACAAAATAAAGTAGGTTTGGGTTGGCATATTGCTAAATCAAAAGAATACGATATATGGCAACATGGTGGTGGAACGGGTGGTTTTAGGACATTGGCAGCTTTTTGTCCTGATACCAAAAATGGTGTAGTAGTTTTGAGTAATATGGCAGAGGAAGTTACTATTGCTTTTGATATAATGGAATGGTTGAATAAAAAATAATAAAAGAAAACCTATTATTTCTCTCAAAATAATAGGTTTTTTTATTGGCTTAGCTACCTAACAATTCTTTGATAGCGATTGCCATATCTTCAAAAGACATAGTTCTTTCTAACACGCCACTGATTTTTCTGATAGTAGCTTTACGTGTTTGTGTTTGTGTTACCAACAATATCACGCCTGTTTCATCATATTGTGCTACTTGTTCGTGTACGTTCAAAGCAGTTGCCAACAAAGATGCTTGATGCCTTGTGGTTCTATTTGTAAAATCGAGTGTAACAAAAAGTATATCTTGCCCATCGAATTTATTTTTCAAGTTTTCGTAATATTTCAACAAAGCCCTGCTGTTTTCACACCAATCTGCATGTAAGCAAACCGCTGTTAATTTTACACCTGTCATAACTTGTTTTTTTTGTTTTGTAGGTGCATTGAATAAACTTAACATAATTTTAAAAAAATTTGTGTAAAAAAAGCAGGTTTTTGTTTTATTTTGTTTGCTTTTTTTACGGAATTGTGTGTTGTATCATAATTTGCATTAAAAAGGTTTTAAAAACCCAACGAAAAAGCCCTAAACTTTTTTGAGAGTTTAGGGCTTTTATTCGTATATTTACTATACTATATTAAAAAGAAGAAGTTGCTACCAAATTGCTAAATTCTTTAGATTTGCTGTCTTTGAACTCAAGCTGATAGGCACCTCAACGCCCTTTATTTTCGATTCTCTCATTGTATCATCACAACCAAATTGTAACCATACAGCTACAACGTCGGCTAACAATACTCCGATGTTAAATGGAGCGAAAGCACTTGTGAGTGAGTAGGTTGTGTTGTGAATATTTAAAGATTTCATCTCAGTTGAATACGTTTAAGAATTATAACCGCACAAAGGTCTAACTATAATTTGAGATTACCAAAAAAAATACAATATTTTTTTATAATTTAGAATAAATACAAATAAAAAACGACTAAAATACAAAAAAAGCATTCAAAATCTAAGTAATGAATGCTTTTTTATAAAATTTTTAATAAGAGAACTATAATTATTCTGCTACTGCATCTGTTGCATCTGTGCCTTCTGTAGCTGCCTCTTTGATTTCAGCGATTAAAGTTTGAGTTGCTTCTTCTTGTTTTTTACGCAGTGCTTCTGCACGTGCTTCGCTTACTTTTCTTTCTGCATCTAAACGAGATTTTGCAGAGGTAGCTTTTTCAGTTGCTAATTTATCTACTTTTCCTTGTAGTTTTGCATCTTTTACTTCTTTCCAAGCCGCATATTTAGCGTCTGCTTGTTCTTGTGTAATTGCTTTTTTTATCACACCTATTTGTAAGTGTTTACGTACTAAAACGCCGCGATAAGAAAGCATTGCCTTCATTGTAGGAGTTGGTTCTGCTCCATCTAATAACCATTTTAACGCTTTGTCTTCGTTCAAAACGATAGTTGCAGGGTTAGTAGTTGGGTTATAATTACCAATTTTTTCAATAAAACGTCCATCTCTTGGAGAACGTGCATCTGCTACTACGATGTCGTATATAGCCAATTTTTTGCGTCCACGACGCGCAAGTCTAATTTTTACCATTTTAGTAAATACTAATTTAGATTTTTGTTGGCGATTGAATTGAACCCGTCAATTCTTGATTTATTTTTAATAGGGTGCAAAGTTAGTACTTTTTTTTAATAAAAAAAATAAAAATGACTTTTTTTATTTTTTTGTAAAAAAAGACAGAAAAAATTATGTTTTTTGATTCTTGTTTTTGAAAAAAAAGTGGCACAAAGTAAACCCTGTGCCACTTTTTTTCTTAATTGAATAGATTTGTTATCTGTCACCAATAAATACACGTTTTAAGTCAGCATTTTCTTTGTATAATAACCAAAGCAAAAAAGGTGCAAAAACAACTATTCCCAAAATTGCAGCAATTATCCCAAATAAGATTGAACTTCCACTAAATTTATTTCTCCACATTATCCATAATCCTGATAATGTCAAATAACAAAGAAAGTCAAGATTAAATTGACCAGACCATGTCAATGATTGAATGTTTGAAATAAATACACTGAATAAATCAGCACCTTCGCGTTGATAGGCGATAAATGTATATGCCAATAGTGCAACAGTTTGAACTGTCAAGAGAATTTTGAAAAGATTATTATTACTCATAATTTTAATTTTTGGCAAAGTTAATCTTTGTTTTATTTATATTTTAGTCGACACCGTACAATGGCTTTCCAAAAGATAGAATAATTCGTTTTAAATACTCAAAATAACTTTCTAACCAAATCTTTTTGATATTTTCTGGATTGATTTGTAAAAAAAAATTCTCTAATGCCAACTCAAACAGTCCTTCTGCTTGTGTTATTGTTAAACTAATTTTGGTATCTGTCAACCATAAAGTAATGAAATCTTTTCCAATAATATAGTTTGATTTCAGCAAAGTATTCTTATAATTTATTTTGTTAGCATTAATCCTTAATTGTCTATTGAATAACAAGTCAGTTTTATGTTCAATCAATATATCAATCAAATCAGGATTAATAGTTTCTGCGCGTTTTTCCTTTTCTGCGATTATCTTTGATTTTTCTAAATGATGTGATAAAAGATTTTCAATAAATATTTCCATGTCAGCAAAGTGATGATAGAATGAAGATTTGCTTACTCCAACGTCTTTTGCAAGTTGTTCAATTACTAATCCTTTCTCACCAAATAATGCAAATGTTTCATAACCTTTGATTATCCATACTTCTTCTTTCTTTGTCATTGTATTAATACTATTAAGTTAAAAAAAAAATGTTATCTTTGCACTTAATTTTACCTCACAAAAGTAATAATTATGATAGAGATTTCCAAAAAAATAATCATTTAGATATAAAAAAAATCAGAAAAGTTTAGAATAAATAATTAGACAATTTTTAAAGTATAGTTCTATATTTACAAAAAAGTAAACAGATAACATAGATTTAAACGGATTTTTTTGTTAATTTTTAATAGTTTTTATCAACCTCTACTTTTTCATTAAAAAAAATACGCTTAAAATCTCTCAAATTATTTTCTGAGGCGTATAAAAATGTATATTTTGACTTTTTATTATTGAAAAAAAAGTAAAAAATGTGCTTATATTTTGTTTTTATCAATAAAAATAATTAAATTGCGTTTATTATTCAAATCATAAAAAAATACAATCGAAATGAAAAGATACTTATTATTGACAAGTCTATTCTTTATTGGTTTTTTGTTCATTACTTGTGGACGAAAAAATTTATTAGAAATTGTCCAAACTGATTTCAAAGACGAAATCGGTACAACAACCAACTTAAAATTTAAGTTTAATAAACCAATCGCTCAAAATATTCCGCTCAATCGTTGGGATACAACACAATATTTGAAATTTACACCGCATATTCAAGGGAAATTTATGTGGACTTCTGCCACTGAATTGGTATTTTCACCCGAACAAAATCTATTGCCAAGCACTGATTATCAAGCATCTACCCAAAAAACATTGCTTAAATTAGCGTCTGATAGTGAAAAAAAGAATGATTTAAGTCTTAATCAAGACAAAAAAATCAAGTTTCATACAAGCTATCTCGCCGCTGAAACAATCAATTTATTTTGGGTAATCAATGAAACAAAATCTAAAGTTTTGAGAACAAGAGTTAATTTTAACTATAAAATCAACCCCGAAAACGCACAAAATTTAATCTCTGCAAAAATAGGCAATCAAATACTGAACAATGTAAAACTATTGACTACTACAGCCGATAATACCTTAGATATCGCCATCGAACAACCTTCTAATGAAAATTGGGAAGGAAAAATAATTACTATCGAATTCAAAGAAGGTTTGAAATGTGCTGAAAGTAATTTTATTTCTAAAAAAATAATTAGCAAAAATGGTGAAGTTCCTGCCTTAAAAAAATTAGTCATCGAAAATGCTACCGCTGAATATCAAGACGATAAACCTATCATCAGCATCAAAACCAACCAAACTTTAGCAGGAAATGTCAATGATTGGGCAGAATGGATTAATATTACGCCTAAAATTCCTTATTCTATCAAAAAAATAGAAAACGGACTTATTATAGAAGGACGTTTTCAGCAAAACACAAGCTATAATCTTTCTATTTCCGCTCAATTAAAAGGCGTTTTTTCGAATGAAAGTTATGATTGGGCACAAACACTTAGTTTTGGAAAAATAGAACCAAAAATCAAATTCATCACAGAAAGAGCAGTTTATTTATCTAAAAAAGGCAATAAAAATATTGGTATTTCTATCAATAATGTTCCCTCTGTCAATGTCAAAATTTATAAAGTGTATGAAAATAATTTATTGTATTTTTTGAAAGAAAATAATATTAGCAACTATAATGATGGAGGTGATTTTTATCGTTTAGAAGAATTTGCTGATGTTATCATTGACCGAAAATATGAAACTAAAACTTTGCCTCTCGTCAATGATTTCAGAGTTTTGAATTTGGATTTAGATGAAATGAATGACGTAAAAGGCGTGTATGTTGTGAGTGTAACAAGTACAGATAAATTATATTTGGGCGATAAAAAATTAGTGGCTATTTCTGATATTGGTTTTATTGCCAAACAAACCAAAGAAGATATTATTGTTTTTGCTAATAGTTTATCAGAAGCAAAAGCACTCAAAAATATTAAAATTAGTTTGATTGGTAAAAGTAATCAAACTATTGAAAGAATGGAAACTGATGACAATGGTGTAGCAGTTTTTAAAGGTATTAAAAAAAGGTTTCCAGATGCATCTATTCAATTAATGACTGCAATGAATGGAAAAGATTTTAATTATCTTTATTTTAATCAAACAAAAATTGATGATTCTAATTTTGAAACCAGCGGATATACGCCCGAAGGAAATTATCAAGCGTTTTTATACAGCGAAAGAAATTTGTATCGACCTAATGAAACTTTGCATTTTAATACTGTAGTAAGAAATCAACAATGGGAAACAGAATCAAAAATGCCCGTTATTTTTCAGTTAGAAATGCCTAATGGACGTATTTTTACAAAACAAAAAGGTGAATTAAGTCCACAAGGCTCATTTCCAATCAGTGTTAAATTGCCTGCTAATGCAATGACAGGCGTTTATTATGCTAAAATTTATAATTCTAATCAAGTTTTATTGTCTTCTACTTATATTAATGTCGAGGAATTTATGCCTGATAGAATCAAAGTAAAAATCAAAAGAGTAGAAAAAGATTACGAAACACTCAAAAAAGACAATGAAAAAGCAGGAGATTCTGTGCGTGTGCAAGTGCAAGCACTCAATCTATTCGGACCACCTGCCGCCAATAGAAGTTATCAAATGAGTTTTGGATTATCTAAAAAAGAATTTACAAGTGCAAAATACAAAGAATATGATTTTGATTTGGAAAGCCAAAAAGAACGTTATGGTAATTTAATTAATAGTTCGGTAGAAGGTGAAACCAATCAAGAAGGAAAAGTTTTTCAAAGTTTTTATATTCCAAAAGAATATCAAAATATAGGAAAATTAGAAGGCACTATTTTTACAAATGTAAGCGATGAAACAGGAAGAAGTGTGAATCGTTTTGCAAAATTTGATTTATTTACACAAAAAGCATTTGTAGGTATCAAAAATATTCCTTATTATGTAACTACAAATGCAACTCTTAACTTTAATTTGTTAGCACTTTCTGCTGATGAAATGCCTACCAATACAGAAGCAGTGATTGAAATTGTAAGGTATAATTGGAGTACTGTGTTGGAAAAAAATTATCAAAATAAATTAGAATATGTATCACGTAAAAAAGAAGAAATTTTACAAAGCACAAATATTACGATTATGAATATGAGTAATTTTTCTTTTACACCCTTAAAAGCAGGCAATTATGAAGTGCGTCTAAAAATTGCTAACAGTGATTATTATGTGAAAAAAGAATTTTATGTCTATAAAAATGGTTTTTCAGAAAGTAGTGCTTTTCAAATCAATAAAGACGGAAAAGTTGATATTCAATTAGATAAAGATAAATACAACTTAGGAGAAACAGCCAAAGTATTGTTTACTACACCTTTTGATGGACGAATGTTGGTTACGTTAGAAAGAGAAAATTTACAACAATATTTTTATTTGGAAGTAAAAAACAAAGCACTTTCTTTTGATTTACCACTCAAAGATTTACATCTACCCAATGTTTATATTACTGCTACTTTGTTGAAGCCAATCAGTGAAGGAAGTGTACCTTTGATGGTTGCACACGGCTTTAAATCGGTAAAAGTTGAAAATCCTGACTCAAAACTTACGCTTAATATCGAAAGTGTAGATAAAAGCGAATCAAAGACTCAACAAAATATCAAAATCAAAACCAATCGTTTAGAAAGTGATATTGAAGTTACTTTAGCAATCGTAGATGAAGGAATTTTACAAATCAAAGGATATAAAACGCCTGATATTCATTCATTTTTTTATCAAAAACGTGCTTTAACCGTTGATGCTTATGACCTCTACCCTCAAATATTCCCTGAAATATCAATAGGAAATCAAGCAACAGGCGGTGATGCTGACGGCTTAGGCGGAGCAAGAACCAACCCAATGACTAATAAAAGAGTAAAATTAATGAGTGTATGGTCAGGAATTTTGAAAACAAACGCACAAGGAGAAGTCAATTATACTTTGAATATTCCTCAATTTTCAGGAAGTTTGAGAGTGATGGCAGTTGCTTATAAAAATGGTCGTTTTGGTTCAGCAGAAAAAAATATTATTGTCGCAGACCCAATCGTTATCTCGACAGGCTTACCACGTTTTTTAAGTCCTAATGACCAAGTAACTGTGCCTGTGATGATAATGAATACTACACAAAACGAAGTTTCGGCTTCTGTTCAAATAGAAACAAGTGATAATTTGATAGTAAAAGGCGAAACTTCACAAACACAAACCATAAAAGGCAATCAAGAAATTATGCCTCAATACAATATCACAGCAAAACCTGTGATAGATAGTGCAAAAATAAAAATTACTGTGAGAGCATTAGGACGTGTCTTTTCAGAAGAATTATATGTCAATATTAGACCTGCTTCGGGCTTAGTCAAAACATCAGGAAGTGGAGTTTTGGAAGATGGAACAATGCGTGATATTAATTTTCAAGGTGATTTAGTTGCCTCTACAACACAGACAAAAATTGCTTTTGGGCGTTCTCCTTTGATTCAATTTGGTGAAAACTTAGATTATCTTATCGAATATCCGCATGGTTGTTTAGAACAAATTATTTCGGGAGCATTTCCTCAGTTGTATGTAAAAGATTTGATGAAAGCAACACGTCCAAATCTACAAAATGGACAAATTTATGAGGCTGAAATCAGAGAAAATATACAAGAATCATTAGCAAAAATTCAAAATTTACAGTTATATTCGGGTGGTTTTGCGTATTGGTCAGGGCAATATGAACCACAATTTTTTGCTTCCATTTATGCAACACAATTTATGTTAGAAGCAAAAAAAGCAGGATTTGCGGTCAATGAATATAGTTTGGAACAAGCCTTAGACTATTTAAAAAATAGAGTTACTAATTTTTCTATCAGAAACGGAACTACTTATCGTTTTACAAGACAAGACAATCAAGAAGCACCTCTCGAAAGAGGAACTTTTGTTCCTAAAGACATTGCTTATGCTTTGTATGTATTGACATTGGCACAAAAAACAGAAGTAGAAGTAATGAATAGTTTGAAAGAAAATGCAAAATATTTGACAATAGACAGTCGATATTTATTGGCGGCTACTTATTTATTGATTGGTGAACAAAGTGCTTATCAAGAACTTTTGCCAAGTGCTTTTGAAGGGCAGTTTGTAGAGCGTAACACAGGAACAAGTTTCGAATCAGCCATTCGTGATGAAGCACTTTCGCTCAATGCTTTGATAGAAGCAATACCTACTCACCCACAAATTCCGATAATGGCACAGCATTTAAGCGATAAACTCAGTAAAAATGCTAATAATTTGAATACACAAGAAAATGCGATGGCATTGTTGGCATTAGGCAAATTACTAAAAAACAATGAAAATGCAAATATTGAGGCAACGCTTACAAGTAGCAAGATAGGTACAAAAAATTCTCAAGGTGGAAATTTATCTTTGAATAATATTTTTGGTAAAAAAATAAACATCACCACCAAAGGAAGCGGCAAGTTATATTATTCGTGGTCTATGCAAGGTTTGAGTGCTAATATCAATAATAAAATCAAAGAAATTGATAAATCTTTAAAAATCCGCCGTACTTTTTATGACCAAGAAGGCAATGTAATTCGTAATAATACATTCCAACAAAATGATTTGATAGTTGTAAAAGTTACAGTTTCTACTGATAATTTTTTAGGTGGAATGGATAATTTAGTCGCAACAGATATGCTTCCTGCGGGTTTTGAGATAGAAAATCCACGTTTGACGGCTTCAAAAACAATTCCTTGGATACGTAATAGAAGCGAAGCAGATTATATTGATATTCGTGATGATAGGATTAATTATTATTTTAATCTTAGCAAAGAACCAAAAACTTTTTATTATTTGGTACGTGCTGTTTCAGTAGGTACATTTCAATTAGGAGTTGCAAGTATTGATGCTATGTATAATCCTAATTATTATTCTTATTTTGGTGCGGGAGAAATCAAAATTATAGATAAAAAAAATAATAAGATGTAGAAAAAAAACGTATCAACAGACTAAAGTCCGTTGATACATTTTTTTGGTTCTACTAAATTTTATACGATTTTTTCTATTGAGCAATTGTAGTACACACTTTTAGTGTGTCGACACACTAAAAGTGTGTACTACAGTTTTT
>RDZP01000159.1 GCA_004294005.1 Cytophagia bacterium | reverse complement strand
TATGTATTACAAAATCAAGCCCTTATTGTTTTTTGAAAAAAATGTTTTATTTGTATTCTTTAACGAGCTGGATTTTTTTATTGAACTATCATTTTTTTAGTTATCGTTTTATTATTTTGCATAATCCGAATGATATATAATCCTTTTGGTAGTGAAGTAATATCAATCGCTTCACTATTTTTAATGGTATTGCCTTCTATTATATCATTGCCTTGCAAAGTAGTTATTTTATAACTAAAAGATTCTTTTGAAGTAGTTATATGTATTTTTTCACTGACAGGATTAGGATAAACTTTGATACTATTATCATCTATACCTCTCACAAATACAATATCAGAATAACTAAATTTACCATCAAAATCTATTTGTTTTAAGCGATAATACGCATCATTGCTATTTTCAATAGTCAATTGGTAGTTTTTAAGATTGTTAGAATTACCTGCCCCATCAACGAAAGCAATTTTGGTAAAAGAAACAGCATTTTCACTACTTTCTATCTCAAAACCTTTATTATTGATTTCTGTGGCGGTTTTCCAACTCAATTTTACTTCCTCTGTTTTTTCTCCTCTCCTTTCCACTCTCTCTGCTCTCCACCCCAAAAGTGTAACAGGCAAAGGCGAAGATGTGCTACTGATTTCAAATTGGCTAAAACTCGTTTGGGTAAGTCCTGTAAATTCAATAACTTTTGTGGTGGTGTTGGCGGTGGTTGCGTTGGCAATTGATGTACCAAAAGAAGCAACAGAATTATCAGGACGTTTGTAGAGCTTTAAGTTGCTGGGCGTTGCTATGTCTGTCGCAGAAATGGTATTGCTGGCAGGCAAGGTAAAATTCATTTGGTTGTAGGCTACTGCATTTGTGCCAAATTGACGCACTATCCAATAACAAGAAGAAGGATTGGGTACGTTATTTACATTTATACCATTGATAGGATTATCGTTGAGTTGATAGGCTACAAATTCATCAAAAGTTGCGGTGGTAAAGTTGACGGCTACATTGGCATTAGTAAAGTTATTCATACCAACGCTTATATTTCTCCTATGAAAACTTCCTGATGCCACTGCCAAAGTAGAGGTTGTTCTTGTAACGTTATTTAAAGTTATATTGTTAGCACCTATTCCATCAACCACGTTGTTACCGCTTGTTTCATTGATTTGATAGTATCCTATTAGATTAACTTGGCTTCCATCAAGTATTAAGTGCATATTTTCACGTATTTGCCCTACACCAAGCCCAATATTCCAAAAACGTACTTCATCAACTTGTCCATTTAAAAATTCCGCAGTTCCATTTACGTTGCTACCGATTCTAAAATTGTTAGTGGGAGCAATGGCAGAAATGAAAAAATTAGCACCTATTTGTACTCCATTTTGATAGACCGCCCAACTTGTGCCATTATTGACCAATGCAAGATGTATCCAAGTATTTAAGGATGGCGTAACGCCTGTATCTGTCAAGGTTATTCCTCCAAACAAAATTTGAATTCTATTGGATAATAAATACAAACCATATCCACTGGCAAAATTATTACCATTGTAAAAAATACAAATTGCCCCCCCACCTCCTGTACTATTGAAATTTACCCAACCTTCTATACTCACACCAGTAGTTGCTGTGGTAATTACGCTTGAAGTCATTGCGGATTGGGTGCTACCATTAAAAACCAAAGCATTGGTTCGTTTGGTGCTTACATTGATACATCTTACTGCATCTTCTGTGATAGTCCAGCCTTTTGTGCTTGTGAGTATGTTTCTATTAGTAACGTTGCAATATTGTCTGCCTGTTGCGCCCAATGTACGTCCTGTTACGGATTGCGTAGCCCAACCTGCTAAAATACTTTCATAGTTGGCTAAATTTATGCCCGAATTATTGAGCATAGAATTAAGTACTACATTGCTTCTTAGTTGCCAGTTGCCTATATTTTGGTTAAAAGTAATGGCATTATTAAACATAGATATCATATTTGTTACATTGCTTACATTCCAAGTGCTGATATTTTGGTTAAAGGCATTATTATTTTCAAACATACTTTGCATACTGATTACATTACCTACATTCCAACCGCCAATATTTTGGTTAAAAGTATTTGCACCATTAAACATATTAGTCATATTTGTTACATTACCCACATTCCAACCGCCAATATTTTGATTAAATATTGTATTATTAAAAAACATACCTTGCATACTGATTACATTACCCACATTCCAACTGCCAATATTTTGGTTAAAATTAGTAGCACCACTAAACATACTACTCATATTTGTAACATTGCTTACATTCCAACTGCCTATATTTTGATTAAATAAAGTATTGTTAAAAAACATACTTTGCATATTGGTTACATTGCCTACATTCCAACCACTAATATTTTGATTGAATACTGAGCGTTGAAACATACCTTCCATATTTGTAACATTGCTTACATTCCAACTATTGATATTTTGATTAAAATTTGTAAGGGTCATAAACCCTGCGAACATAAAACTCATGTTTGTAACATTGCCTACATTCCAACCGCTTATATCTTGATTAAAAGCAGTTGCAACGCTAAACATACTGCTCATATTGGTTACATTACTTACGTTCCAAGAGGCAATGTTTTGATTAAATTGTGTTGCACCTTCAAACAATTTACTCATATTGGTTATATTGCTTACGTTCCAGTTACTTATGTTGCTATTCATTTGTGATGCTCCTGCAAACATATTTGACATATCCGTAACATTACTTAAATTGGGGGTTTCTGTTGTGGGGATAGTTGTAAGATTAGAACAACCATTAAAAGCACTTGCCATAGAAGTCCAAGCGATATTTCCCCACTGAACAACAGTGCGGAGTTTAGGGGCTTGACCATCACCATTCACAAAAAATATTCTTGGAAAATTACCCGCAATAGATATTTGATAAAGGTTTCCATTTGTAAGACCTGTGATGGTATAATTGCCTGTAATACCTGTTGCACTGCCATTACCAACGCCAAAATTGCTTAGATTTTCCCAAGTAATGCTATAATTATAACCTGTGCCTGTGGTGGGTATGGTGATAGTGGTAGTGGTAGTTACCCAAGTAGTGATAAAAGGACAAGCCAAGGCATCACCTACAAAAGTCCAGTTGCGTGTGGATATTAAAGTATTGCGGGCATTTAATCCCTGACAATATCTTAAACCATCTACGCCAATGGTAATATTAGGTTGAACAAAATAATTATTAGCCTGAAACTGAAATCCTATCAAGGTATTGTCATAATTGAAGGTGGTCATGCCACAATTAATGAGCATAAAATTCATATCAGTTACATTACTAATGTTTAATCCGCCTATATTTTGATTGAAATTGGTAGCCCCAAAAAACATACCATTCATACTTGTTACATTGGCAGTATTCCAACCTGAAAACATACCCGTACTCAAAGATTGATTGAATGCTGTATTTGCTCTAAACATATATGTCATGTTGGTTACATTGCTCACGTTCCAATTAATAAGTGGTTGATTGAAACTATTAGCCTGTTCAAACATATTAGACATATTGGTAACATTGCTTGTCGTCCAATTATTGATATTTTGATTAAAAGATGTGGCACGAGAAAACATATAACTCATATCAGTTACATTGCTTACGTTCCAATTGCCTATATTTTGGTTAAAGGTGCTGGCACTGGTAAACATATCAGACATATTGGTAACGTTGGCGGTGTTCCAACTTCCTATATTTTGATTGAATACAGTACAACCGCCAAAAAGCCCAGACATATTTGTAACATTGGCGGTGTTCCAATTGCCTATATTTCCATTGAACAAAGGACAAGCAGCAAACATAAGGCTCATATCGGTTACATTGGTCAAGTTGGGGGCAATGGTGGCGTTGTGCGTAAGATTTGCACAACCAAAAAAAGCCCTGTGCATAGAACTCCACGTAATACTTCCCCATTGCTCAATGGTTTGGATTTTAAGCCTTTCTGGATTAAAACTAAAATAAATGCGTGGGAAAGTGCCTGATATTTCTACCTTATAAGTGTCATTGTTGGTTAATCCTGTGATGGTGTAATCACCTGTAACGTTGGTAACACTGCCATCGCCTGCGCCAGCATTGGTTAGATTAGTCCAAGTGATGTTGTAATTATAGGTTTCACCTGTGAAAGTAGGAATTGTAATCGTTCCTGTGGTGGTTTTCCAAGTAGTGATAAATGGTGAAATGGGTATGGTATTAGTCCCCACCACAAATTCACCCAAAAAAGTATTAGTAGGGCTATTAAAATTGATTTCTTTGGTAACATCATCAGCACTATTAGCACTGCCTACTTGCGACCATGTGCTTGTGCCTGAATTATTGATGCGTGTGAATAGTTTTAAATTACTGGGTGTAGTAAGGTCATCATTTGGAATGTTATTGGCAGGTAATATTTTTGCTTTTATGTTATTAAAAGATAAACCTGTATTTGTACCAAAATTGCGCACCACCCAGTATCCACCAAAAAGACTTGCAACAGAATTGGTATTATTAAAAGGATTTTCTGCGGTAATATTTGTAACCACAACACTATTATTTGGATTAGCGGAACTACTTCCAAAGTCAATTTCCATATTGGTCGTGGTCAAATTTATTTCAACAAAACCACCTGTTACATTTGTAACACTTACCAATTTGCTCACGCCCCCCCCTACCGAAAGCGTAGAAGGCACACGAGGCGTACCCCCTTGCAATGTTGTATTATTTACGCCTACCACGTCTATTGCATTGCCACTTGTTTCATTGAATTGATAATAAGCGGTTAATCCTGCTTCATTTCCGTTGAGCGTAAGGTGCATATTTTCCCTTAATTGAGTGGCAGTACGAACTACATTCCAAAAACGAACTTCATCTACTTGTGCATTGAGAAATTCAGATGTACCTGATGAGTTAGCCCCTACCCTAAAATTAGTTGTTGGGGCAATGGGCGCACCTGCAGAAGTAATAAGAATCACGATACCATCTTGATACACCGTCCAAATCCCACCGTTAATAGTCAAAGCAAGATGCGTCCATGTATTCAATGTAGGCAAAACACCTGTGTTTAATAATTGGACACCACCCTGTAAAATTTGGTATGTGCCACCAAATAAATATAAGCCATATCCATTGCCAAAGTTATCACCATTGTAAAAAATACAAGTGGCACCTGTTGTTGCACTTTGAAAATTAACCCAAGCCTCCATCGTAACATTGTTGGTGGCAGTTGTCAAAGGTGAATTTGTGCTGATGTATTGCGAACTGCCATTGAGGGTAATCATATTGCCCCTTACTTTTTCTGTTGTTGTGCCACTAATGGCAAAAGTATAATTTGACAAGTCATTGGGTATATTGACAGTGGCATTTTTAAACCCATTGGTAGTAGGTGAAAATTGTACTTGAAAAGTAAGAGAGCCTCCCGCAACTATAAGTCCACTATTGGGTTGAGTAATTGTTGTAAAATCTGTACCTCCTGTGATGGTTACATAGTTGGGTGCTGTACCTGTCAATATAATAGGATTAGCAGTAGGATTTAGAATAGTATAAGTCCTAACAATAGGAGTACCAGCAAAGCCCCCAAAATGGGTATGATTATTACTTGTTGTTGTGGTAGCACCATTTATGATATTTGTACTATTACCTTGAATGTTTATGGTGGGAAATAAAAAATTTTGTGTCCAAGCACCTGTAAGTGCGCCAAGTACGCAACCATTTGCACTTACCCAAGTACCTGTATTCTGGTCAGGCGGGTTAGGTATTGAAGCAAAATTATTATAAAAAATAAGTGTGCTGTTATTTCTTATTTCCCATCTATTATTTGCTATGCTCCAAGAGATAAAAACAGTAGAACTTCTTACATAACTATTTCTGCTCCCTACTGGCGTATCAAATGACCAATTACCAGTACCATCAAAACAAGAACCTCCTGCTACAATAAAATTAATTTGTGCTTTTCCCTCTGTGAAAGCAAGCAAAACAATAAAAAAGCAAATGCTTATTTTTTGTTTTAATAATTGGGTAATAAAAAATTTCATATTGTTTGTAAAATTGAATACTTTGTTGTTGTGATAGAAATTGTGTAACATATATAATTATTGTTATTAAAAACTTGTGCAAATTTACGTTCAGGCTTTATTAAAACATAAAAATAGGGCGGGACAAATACGGGACATCAAAAAAAATAAACAAAAAACTCTCTTTTTTTATAGATTTATAGGCGTTTTTAAGATAGTTTATTTAGTTTTGCATTTATTTTCAAAAATTTAAAAGATAATAGCAAAAAATGAAATATTTATTTTGTTTTATTCTGGTTTTATGTTCATATCAAAATATCAAAGCAGATACCATTACAAGCCCAAAAAGTAAAGTTTTTGCAATCAAAAATGTATATGAAGTTCAAAAGTTTGGTTACCCTTACATAGAATCTTGGACAGATAAAACAAGCAAATTAACTTTTGAAGAACTAAAAAGTGGAAAATATGACCATTTATTTTCCCTTACACATACCTTACCCTTTACTAATGGACATTTTTGGTTGCGATTTAAGGTAGAAAATAATACGGATTATAACCATTTTTTCCTGAACCCTGAATTTGATTGGAATACGATTGTCTATATTGATTATGAAAAAAATAAAACTACAATAGCCAAACAAGGCGTAAATATCAAAAAAAATGAACGCGTGTTTGCAGGTGCTTTGAGTGAAATATTGGTAACTTTGCCAAAAGGCATCACAGATATATATGTGTGTATGCCTTACCAAAATGTAGATGATAAAAAACCATTTCAAAAAACATTTAGGTTAGCCCCTTATGAAATTGTGTTGTATAAATTAGCCAAACAATATCTTTTTGATGCGGTTTTGTTGGGAATGTTGCTTATTATG
>RDZP01000158.1 GCA_004294005.1 Cytophagia bacterium | reverse complement strand
TGAAAAAAAAGTAATAAATTCAGAAAATATGATAAAAATAGCATTTATTGCTATGTTTTTAAATAATATAACCTAAAATAATATTTAAACAAGCTCTTATCCTTTCAATGTCATTTTTACAAAAATAGTACTCATCTATTTTACACATTAAACACGAAATTTTATTATTTATTACAAAAGTAGCATCTAATTCAAAAAATGTTTTAACATGGTTTTCGAGTTCGCACCTTTGAGAGTATTCCTTTTTTTCAAAATGAAATTCAAAGGTATCGTCATTTTTCAATTTTCTTTGATTTTTTAATAATTCATCATATAAGTCCTTTGTATCTTGTTCATTAATCCATTTTGGGTCAAAGATTTTTCCATCTACTTTATTCGTGTTTTTATTAGCAAATACTTTTTGTATCCTAATAGGTAAACTTATAAAGTTAATAAATTTATTGCTTTTAAAATATCTTTCTAACTCTTTAGAATTACGATTTGCAATTTCAGACGACGTTGTTTCTGTTGTGCATAACTCTTTGTATAGAGTTATTATTGCACTTACTAAGTTAGTTTCCTTTAAAGAAATAATTTCAGATAAGAGTTGAGTAACCATTATACTTTTCTCATCTTCATTTGTTAGTATTATCGTTTCAGAAACAGGTGGAAAATACTCTATTCTCCTCACTTCCTTAATAATATTCCCGAAGCCTACCACATAAATCTGTTGATTGGCGAGGCTACGTTTGAGTTCTAAGAGCATTTGGTTAAGAAATGTATCTTTGAGTTGGTTGAGTTGTGCAAAAAGTGGACTTTGTGCAGGATTTTGTAGGTCATTTTGTTGGATAAGTAGGCTATCCGAGTCTTTGAGGGCATTTCTCAAAGCAGGATTAAGATACAAAGCATACAAATCAATGACAATGACCAGCATAGAAAAGTGGTCTAATTGGTTATTAAAAGGTGCTTGTGGGCGTTGCGGGTGCTGATAGGAGGGCGAACCTGCTTCTATCATTGGTTTGTCCCAGAGAGCAGGCACAAACATTCCGTCATAGTCTATCAAAACTAAATCGCCGTTTTGTTTCACAAAAATATTATCGTGTTTGAGGTCGCCGTGTGCGATACCATTTTGGAGTAGGTATTCGGACATTTGCACAAATTTTTGCAGTGTCTGAAAAAGTGCCTTTCTATCATTTTCTTTTACTTTTTCTTCAATAAATTTACCTAAAATTTTGCCTTCTATCCATTCCATCACCACGATAGGTTGCTCTTTGTCGCCTGCTTTTTCTGAACACACCCAAAGTTCTTTTTCCATATATTTAAAATCGACAAAATAAGGGCTTTTGAGTTGTTGGAGGTGCGTAGCAATGGCTTGTAATCGTTCTTTTCGGTCTTTTACTTCCTGCGTGAAGCATTTGAAAGCCCAATATTTTTGGTTTTTATCTTTTAATTTAAAAACCGTAGCAAATCCACCTGAAGCAAAATAAGGCTGTTTGTTATCCCAAGGGGCTTGTACGGGATAAAGTGGTTTGAGTGTATCAAAATAATTTTCAGGGTTTCTAAAACTATCTTTATAATCTTCAATCAAGGGATAAATCATATTTTTAATTTTTTTTATTGATAATATTTTATGCTAACTTGCTCACTTTCCAAAAGTTTTAAACTTTTGGAAAGTTAATCAATTATATATTTTTTTGAAAAAAATATTTTATTCTGCAATAATAGTTCTAAAAAAATCCAAAAGTAAACGCACCCCAAATGCTGTACTTGTATGAACACTCGCAAATTCTGAAACTTTAAAAGCCGTCCCCGCAATATCTAAATGAGCATAAGCAGTATGTTTTTCTGTAAATACTTCTAAAAATTTCCCTGCCGAGATAGCACCTGCCATATCTTTTCCACTAAAATTACGGACATCTGCAATATCAGAAGAAATATCATCTTCATAATCGTCCCAAAGTGGTAATCTCCAAAGTTTTTCACCTGTTTTTAAACCTACTTCATAGAGTTTTTTTGCTAAATCATCATTATTTGTCAATAAACCAGCCGCCATATAACCCAATGTTCTTACGGTGCTACCTGTTAAAGTAGCAATATCTATCAAAATTTCAGGTTGATAATTTCTATTGAGATAAGTCAAAGCATCAGCCATAATCAACCTTCCTTCTGCATCTGTATCTATTATCTCTACCGTTTTGCCTGAATAAGAAGTAATAACATCACTTGGTAAATAAGCGTGATTGCCTAATAAATTTTCGGCAACAGGTACAGCAGCGACCAAATGTATGTTTAATTGAAGTTTTGCAGCCAATTCAAATGCTCCAAAAACTGCCGCTGCACCTGCCATATCACATTTCATCAAATGCATATTTGTACTTGGTTTGATAGAAACGCCACCATTATCAAAAGTAATTCCTTTTCCTACTAAACCTATTTTTTTAGTGGCATTTTTAGGTTTATATTCCATCAAAATCATATAAGCACTTTCTTTGCCTACATTGCCCACAGCCAAAAGACAACCCATTTTTTCTTCTTCTAATTGTTTTTTGTCCATTACTTTCACTTCAAAACCATTTTTTTCTCCTGATTTGATTGCCCATTCTGTCAAACTTTTTGGAGTTTTGTAATTAGGTGCATCATTGACCAAATCCATAATTGACATTTGAGAGTCAGCAATTTTTTTTCCTTCTTCTAAGGCAATTAAGGCATCTTCTTTAGGAGCATTTGTATAAAAAATAATTTCACTCTCAGGATTCAAAAACCAATTTTTTTCGTCTTTTTTATTTGTTTTATGTAATTGGCTATCGTAATTTCCTAAAAAAATACCATTGCTAATTTGAGGTAAAAAATTTTGAGGAATGTGTTGAATATCAATACGAATTTTTCCTTGCAATGATTTTTTTTGTTTGAAAAAGAAAAAACGAAAAATTTTAATCATTTCGTTTTCCTCGTATTTTTTACCCAAACCTAATAAAATAATTTTATGAGATGGAGTAGGTAATACCAAAAAAGATTTTGCATCAGCAGAAAAGTCATTTTCAATATTTTGAATAGTAAAATTATATTTTTCTAATGTATTTTTTAAAAAATTAGCATAATCATCTGTTTTTAAAACAGGAATCAAAATAATATTCTCATTACCTTGATAAGTATTTGTAATTTGAAATTTCATATTTTTTTGTGAAAATTTTTAAAGTAATAAATTTCTTGTAATGCTATTTTTTAAGTTTCTATCTTTTATTTTATTGGAATAATAAGAAAAAAAGAGCAAGAAATTTAACAAAAAAAAACGATTTTAGAATCATCAAAATCGTTTTTTTTATATTGAATAAGTTGATGTTATTCCATAATGTAAGGATAATCAGTTTGCACATAAACATCTTTGTACACTTCTGATACATCAGGATAAGGAGAGTTTTCAGCAAATTCAACAGATGCTTCAACTGCTGCTATAATTTTATCTTCAATGGCTTGCAATTCTACTTCGGTAGCAAAATTATTTTTTAAAATTGTAGCCCTGACTTGCTCTATAGAATCCAAATTTTTGTAGTGTTCAACCTCTTCTTTTGTACGGTATTTTGCAGGGTCAGACATCGAATGTCCACGATAACGATAAGTTCTAAATTCCAGCAAAGTTGGCCCTTCACCTGCTCTCGCTCTTTCAGCAGCACGTGAAACAGCATTATGTACATTTTCGACAGCCATTGCATCTACCTCCTCTGAAGGCATATCATAACTTTCGCCTAAAGTATAAAGATTGGTAACATTTGAACTACGTTCTACGGCTGTTCCCATTGCATAACCATTATTTTCTATCACAAAAATAACGGGTAGTTTCCATAACATCGCCATATTAAATGCTTCATGCAACGCACCTTGCCTCACTGCACCATCACCCATATAACAAATAGTTACATTGTCATTGCCCAAATATTTATCAGCAAAAGCAATTCCTGCGCCCAAAGGTATTTGACCGCCTACAATTCCATGCCCACCAAAAAAGTTTTTTTCTTTGTCAAAAAGATGCATTGATCCTCCCTTTCCCTTAGAAACGCCTGTCGATTTTGCCATCAACTCAGCCATAATTGCATTGGGAGAAGTTCCTAAAGCCAAAGGTTGCCCATGGTCACGATAAGCAGTTATCCAATTATCAGTAGGTCTTAATGCACTTACTGCACCTGAAGCACTTGCTTCTTGTCCAATATACAAATGGCAAAATCCTTTGATTTTTTGGCGATTGTAGAGTTGCCCTGCTTTTTCCTCAAAACGGCGTTGCAACATCATACTTTCAAACCAATGCATATAAGTTTCTTTTGAAAAAGCTACTTCATTTTTTTTATCATTTGTCTTTTTATTGTTCATAAAAATTTGCTTGTTTTTTTATGTTAATCTTGTTGTTCGTCCTTCTCTTCTTTGTTAGTAGTAGGCTTTTTAGGTTTTTCTTGTGCAGGCTTTTCTTGTTTTTTATCTGCTGCTTTTGCAAGCCCCGCTTTTGGATTTACTAATAAAAACATTCTTTTCCCTTCCAATTTAGGCATTTGTTCTACCTTTCCTACTTCTTCAAGCCCTTGTGCAAAACGCAATAAAAGTTCTTCACCTCGTTCTTTAAAAACGATAGTTCTACCAACAAAATGTACATACGCTTTTATTTTGCAACCTTCTGACAAGAAGTTTTTGGCGTGATTAAGTTTGAAGTTAAAATCATGGTCATCAGTATTAGGACCAAATCTAATTTCTTTTACTACAACTTTTACAGAATTGGCTTTAATTTCTTTCTGTTTTTTCTTGTGTTCGTACTTAAATTTAGAATAATCTATAATTTTACATACGGGAGGCACAGCGGTTGTCGCTATTTCTACCAAGTCTAATTCTTGTTCTTTTGCAAGCGTTAAAGCATCTTCAATAGAATAAACACCAGGCGTAACATTATCGCCTACCAAACGCACTTGCGTTACTTTAATGAGTCCATTGATTCGAAAAGGTTCTTCTTTTCGTCCTCTATTGAAATTTCTGTCGTTATTATTTCTTAAATTAGCCAAATTAAAAAAGGGGGTTAGTGAATGATATATTAATAAAAAAACTAAAAGTTATTGATTTATTTTTTATTGATTTTTTTTAAAACAACCCTAAGAATAAAAAAATATTTACTTAGGGTTGTTTTGTATAGTAAGAAAAATTAAAAACTAATCTATTGTGAAAGGAGCACTACCAATCTCTTGGTTTTCAACACCTTTATTCACATCTGTCAAATAAGAACGTACATTATAAACACCTTCATCTTTGCGTGCCAAAAAGCCTTTTTCAAATTCTAATATTACTTTAACATTAGTAGGATTAGCAGGTGCGTTCAATTCGTTACGATACTTTGGTTTGATAGGAATCTCTTTGCCTGTATTATCAAATACTTTAAAAATGATAGATTCTGTTGGTTTTGGAGCGCGACTCAAGCCAAAACTTGCTTGCACTCTATCAATATTTTGAGACCTTTTTGATGGTTCAAATTTGCCTGCCTTTGTCAATTCACCTGGCACAGCCGTCAAACCTCTCGTAAATAACGCAGTACGATTATCAGCATTGCTTGTTGTTTTTGCAATTTCGCCTTGTAATCTTTCGTTTTCAGTTTGCAAATTTCTATTTTGAGCAACTAAACTTTCGACTCTTTTGCGTAATTCAACATCAGTTGCACCACTATTAGCAACTGCTTCGTCATATTTGCGTTGCACATCATCTAATTTGGTTTGCAATTCTTTTAATTTTTTTTCTAATTGACCCACTTTTGCTTTTGAATTTCTATCGTTAGCTAAAGAATAAGCCAATATTTTTTGAACAGAATCTCTTGATTTGATAAGTCTATCTTTTTGAGAAACCAAATCATCAACTTGTTTGTCTAAATCAGCAGCAACTTTATTGAGGCTATCGATTTGACCGCCAAACTGAGAAACAGCCTTATCCAAACTATCAATCGTTTTTTTGTTTTTTGTTGCCAATGTTTTTGTTTTACTTTGTGTGCTTGCCATGATTCCGATGGCTACTAATGCGATTACCAATAAAGCGCCTAATGCGATGGTAATCAAATTTGGAGAACGTTTTTCCATTGTAATTTGTAAAGAGAATAAAAAATTTTAGTTCAAAGATATATTTTTTAAAATAGATTTTTGATGTTTTTTTGATTTTAAAATTGCTATTTTTTGAATTTGAGTACAAACATATAAAAAAAAAAAATAATTTTAATTTTTTTTTAATTTTTTTTTAATTTTTTTTTAATTTTTATTTCAAATGTACTCGTTTTTTTCTTTTTTTGCACAAAAATAGGTATTTTTTTTTATATTTTTACTATTTTCCTAAAATTTTTTTTACATCTTTCAATTTTATAACCTCTTTATTTTTATTTCCCCAACTATTGGTAATATAGTTCATAACATCTGTAATTTGTTGAGGCGTTAAACCACTTGCAGGCATAGTACCATTATAGCCTTTTCCATTGACAACAATCTTTCCGCTCAATCCAAAATGAAGTTGTTTGATAGCTCTTGTTGGGTTACTCATCAAATAATCTGATTTTGCTAAAGGTGGAAAAATAGACGGTACGCCTTCTCCATTCGAAGAATGACAAGTTACGCAATTGGTTTCATATATCTTTTTACCTTTCTGCATGCTTACTTGTAAGTCATCTTGTAAAAGTAAAATTAAAAAAATAAAGATAAACATCGACTTGTTTTGGGTTTTGATTAGACACTATTCAATAAACAAAAATTGTCTATTAATATTGCATAAGAAATAAATTTTTAGTTGAGATAATTGATTAGACATTGATTGCCTTTGTTTTTTGATAGACAACGCCAACAATCTTTCCTTTTTCACTCGTTTTTATTTTGTCTATGTTTTTATTTCCTTCTTTTTTTGCTTTTTCCAAAGCCAATTCTTTTAGTTTTTCTTCGTTGTATTGC
>RDZP01000021.1 GCA_004294005.1 Cytophagia bacterium | reverse complement strand
AACTCGTAAATACACGCAACTCGCGCATACATCAATACAAAAATAAGTAGTTTTTTTATAAACACCAAATATTTTTAAAAATATTTTTTAATAACTTGTAAATTAGCGATTTATAATAAAAAAATTATAATATTACCTCCTAAACAATACAAAATACGCATTGCGTTTTTTTGTATTGTTGAAAATTTCTCTATATATTATCAAATGTACTTTTGGTTTTTTTTTGAAACTATTTTGCTCATATCTTGATAACGCCAATTTGTTTTTATATCATTATTGAAAAAAAATTAATACGTTTTTAATTTTAAATATTTCTTTGTTAAAGGTGCGTTAATGCTCATATATTTTATTATTTTATCAAAAATAGCGTTTACATTTGCCGTATCAAATACATTAAATTAAAAAATTAAATTAAATAAATCATATAAAACAATGAAAAAAATATTTTTATTGACCATTGTGTTAATGAGTGTAAATTGGATATTTGCACAAAACAACAACCCAACGCTTCCACTTATTAAGTTTCAAAAATTAGAACATAATTTTGGTAATATTAAAGAAGATGGAGGAGTTGCCGAATATAATTTTGAATTTACTAATATTTCAAAACAACCTATCAAATTATCAGGCGTACAAGCAAGTTGTGGTTGTACTACGCCAAAATGGTCGAAAGAACCTGTTGGTGTCAATCAAAAAGGAATTGTTACGGCTGCTTTTGACCCTAATGGACGTGTAGGCATCATTGATAAAACGGTTACGGTTACGATAGAAGGGCAATCAACACCTATTATATTGATGATAAAAGGAAATGTAGTAGCAAAAGTAAAAGGAATTAAAGATTATTATCCTTCTGAAAATGGAAGTTTACGTTTTTCTGCTTATAATTTCTACTTTGAAAAAATATTACATGATGGGCAAGCAAAACAAAAAATGACCATTTATAATCAAAGTGATAAAGAAATTGTGATGAATGTAGAAGAAACAAAAAAGCTCTTACCACCACATATTCAATTTATCGCCCAAAAATCAAGTATTCCTGCTAAAGATTCTATTAAAGTAGAAGTTATTTTTGATGCAAGCAAACAAAAAGATTGGGATTATGTATTTCATACTTTGCAACTATTTACAAATGATGCCGCCTTAGATGCACAAGGAAAATCAAGTGCCGTTAAAAATTTATATGTTAACGGAAAAGTAGTAGAAAATTTTGGTAATCTCACTAATGAAACAAAATTACCAATGGCAAAGTTTGATAGAGTTGCTCATAATTTTGGGAATATCAATCAAAATCCAAACAATAAAACGCTTTTCAAATTGACTAATAATGGACAAGCTAATTTGATTATTCGTCAAAGCAAGGCTTCTTGTGGTTGCACATTAGGGAAAGTTGAAAAAACTACTTTGGCACCAAGCGAATCTACTAATTTTGAAGTGGTTTTTTCAACAGTAGGAAAACCTGCGGGACCTCAAACACAAACGCTTACCGTTATCACCAATGACCCTGCTAATCCTCGTACAGAATTGAGAATTGAGGCAAATGTTCTGGTAGATGATAAAAAAACAACTTCAGACCCCACAAACTCAAAACCTGTTTTGGATAAAACACAAAAAGGTAAATAGTTTTCATTAATTAGTTTTATTCCTTACATCAGGCTTAAATATAAGAATTTTTACCTGATGTAAGTTTTTTTTTGTAACTATTTTTCAAAATATTTTCCCAATTTTTTCATTGTTTTTATATTTTAAAATACAATTTTTGTAAGAAGTATGATAATTATTTTATAATTTTTTTTCAATATTTTATTTTTTTTGCATAAAATTTGTTAAAGTATAAAGGCAAATAAAATTTATTCAAAAAACGTAATTATTTTCAATACAATGAAAAATGTATTTCTTACTTGTGCTTTTGTCGTCATTAGCACCATTTTTACTAATTGTGGCAGTGCAGTTACTGCCAATATGGAACTCAATAAAAAATTAGAGACTGAACATCAAACCATCGTCCAAGAGCACGACTTGATGATGAAAGAACACAATGATTTGAAAGCCGAATTTAAACGTTGGGAAGTGGACTTTGCCAAATTGGACTCAAAAGATGAAACATTTAAAAATCATTCTACATTTTTGACAGACCACAACAAATTTTTAATAGACCATTTTACTGAAATCGAAAAACATCAACAATTACTATTGGCACACAATAGACTCATCATTCAACACAGAGAAGCACAAATTTCTGATACAGATTATTCTGAAAAGCATTACAAATTACAAAAATTTCATGATGGATTTAAGAAAAAACATCAAGAAATGGCAGATAAACATAAAAAATTTGCAGATGAACATAACAGCATAATGAAACAAGGCAATAAAAAAGAAGAAACTAAAAAATAGTTTTTCTTTAATTTATTCTCTACACTTTCTTGTATTGAAAAAATAACATAAAAAATTTAAGTAATAAATTCTTCAACTAAAAAAAATAATAAAAGTATGGATATAAATGTAGAAGAACTCAAGGAACGTTTGGCAAATAAAGAGGCACTTAATATTATTGATGTGCGAGAAGATTGGGAATATGAAGAACAAAATATTGGTGCAAAACTAATTCCATTGGCTTCATTACCACAACGCATAGAAGAAATAGAGGAGTGGAAAGAAAAAGAGGTTATCGTTCATTGTAGGTCGGGTGCAAGAAGTTCACAAGCGCAAAAATATTTGCAGTCACAAGGTTTTATGCACGTAAGAAATCTGACAGGTGGAATTATTAAATTTTTAGAAAAAATATAATGAAAAAAAATGCTGATAGAGTAACTTTATCAGCATTTTTTTGAATAAAATTTAATTTTTCTATATTTATTACAAAATTTACTAAAAATAATATAACTTTGAACAATTTTTTAAACTATCAACATTTCAAAGTTATGAATCTTGAATTTAGTAAAAATGAAGATGCTAATAAATTACTCATCTCACAACTCAAACAACGTTTTGATGTTGTTAAATTAGGAGGTGGCGCATCAAAAATAAAAAAAGAACACGAAAAAGGTAAACTCACTGCACGTGAAAGAATAGAATATTTAGTCGATAAAAATACTGATTTTTTAGAAATTGGTACTTTTGTAGGCTATAATATGTATGAAGAACATGGAGGTTGTCCTTCTGGTGGAGTAATCACGGGCATAGGTACAATACAAGGAAAATTGTGTATGATTGTTGCTAATGATGCCACAGTAAAGTCAGGTGCTTGGTTTCCGATTACGGGTAAAAAAAACCTAAGAGCACAAGAAATTGCTATCGAAAATCGTTTGCCAACTATTTATTTGGTTGATAGTGCAGGTATTTATCTTCCTTTACAAGCTGATATTTTTGCTGATAAAGAACATTTTGGGCGTATGTTTAGAAATAACGCACAAATGTCTGCTATGGGAATTCCACAAATTTCTGTCATTATGGGTAGTTGTGTGGCAGGTGGTGCTTATTTGCCGATTATGTCTGATGAAGCGATGATTGTAGAGGGAACAGGTTCTATTTTTTTAGCAGGTCCTTATTTGGTTAAAGCCTCGATTGGTGAAGATATTGATGCTGAAACTTTGGGTGGTGCTATTACACATTGCGAAATTTCAGGCGTTACAGATAATAAATATCCTAACGACAAAAGTGCTTTGGAGGCGGTAAGAAATACCATTGGTAAAATTGGACATTTTAATAAAGCAGGTTTTGATAGACAAACGCCACAATTACCACAAGAAAACCCCCAAGAAATTTTAGGAATATTACCTGAAGACCGCACAAAACCTTATGATATGTTGGAAATCTTAAAAAGAATTGTAGATAATTCTGAATTAGATTTATACAAAGAAAAATATGGACAAAGTATTATTTGTGCAAGAGCAAGAATAGATGGCTGGGCGGTAGGTATTGTTGCTAATCAACGTAAAATGGTGAAATCTAAAAAAGGTGAAATGCAAATGGGTGGTGTAATTTATTCTGATTCAGCAGACAAAGCAGCACGATTTATTATGACTTGTAACCAACAAAATATTCCTTTGATTTTTTTGCATGATGTAACAGGTTTTATGGTAGGCAGTCGTTCAGAACATGGTGGTATTATCAAAGATGGTGCAAAAATGGTGAGTGCGATGGCAAATTCGGTTGTGCCTAAGTTTACTTTTATTGTTGGCAATTCTTATGGGGCAGGCAATTATGCTATGTGCGGGAAAGCATACGACCCAAGACTTATTTTTTCATGGACAACAGGCAAAATAGCCGTTATGAGTGGTGCATCAGCTGCCAAAACATTACTACAAATTCAAGTGGCTTCTAAAAAAGCGAAAGGAGAAATTATTACGCCTGAGGAAGAAAAAAAATTATTAGATGATATTACCAATAGTTATCAAGAGCAACTTTCACCTTATTACGCAGCGGCAAGACTTTGGACAGATGGTATTATTAATCCCTTAGATACTCGAAAAATTATTGCTAAAGGAATTGAAATGGCAAACCATGCACCTATCGAAAAAAGATACAATGTAGGAATAATACAAACATAAATGGCTTTGTAAATCATAATTTTATGTTAAAGTGGTCTGTTTTGTAATTTTTATTAGCTATGTTATCTATTTGTTATATATTTTTTTTGTTTTTTAAATTTTTTTTATATATGTTTGCGTAAATATTTCTTTCTACAAGGAAATGTTTTAAGGTTTTTTGATAGTTTGAAGTAATTTCAAGCTCAAGAAAGGCTTGCAAAATAAAGTAGTAAAAATCGTATTATTGTGTACAAAAAAGTAACTAATAGAATTTTAGTTACTTTTTTTATTTTATATTGGTAATCAAATGATTTTAGAGAAAAAGTATAAATTACCTAAAATTAACATAATTAAGCATAAAAATCGATAAAACCATAATAATTTGAGTTTATTTTATTCTATCAATCATAGAATTATAAATATTTTCTATAAAAAATTTTGTAATAAACGTTTTAAAAACTATCTTTGTGAAAATTTATCATAATGATGTAAAAGCCTAATTTGTATTGAATACTATTTTTTTTAAACCATGATACAAGAAATCGAAATAACCCAGCTTCGCACTTTGACCGAACTTATTAAAACCCGTTTTAATTATGATTTTGGTAATTATGCTATGTCATCATTCAAAAGGCGTATTCAAAGAATTTTAGAACTTTATAAATTTAGTTCTTTTGACGCTTTGTTAGAAAAAATAAACACTTGTGATAAAAAATATTTTCAAGATTTTATTTCAGAAATTACTGTTAATGTTACAGAAATGTTCAGAGACCCAAGTTTTTGGGTAGAACTAAGAGAAAATATTTTACCTAATTTATTGATGGATAATCAAACCATTAGTATATGGCATGCAGGTTGTTCTTCAGGAGAAGAGGTATATTCGATGGCAATTACACTCAAAGAGTTGGATTGTTTAGAAAAAGTACGTATTGTTGCAACAGATGTAGATATGGCGATTTTGCAAAAAGCAAGAGAAGGTGCTTATTCTATCAAGAATATGGAGTTGAATGCTAAAAATTATGAACGAGCAAAAGGTGCTTTTTCAATAGATAAATATTACAAAGAACAAAATGGAAAAGCTATGATGGATAAATCTTTGGTTAAAGATGTTATTTATCGTGAACATAATTTGGTTTCAGAAGTTTCTTTTGGTAAATTTGATTTAATCTTGTGCAGAAATGTAATGATTTATTTTAATCAGGCATTACAAAATCAAGTATTAAAAGTATTTCATGAAAGTTTATTCAAAAATAGTTATCTAATTGTCGGTTCGAAAGAATCTTTAATTTGGTGCGAAATTGCTAACAAGTTTACAGTGGTTAATAATGAAGAAAAAGTCTATAAAAAAACAAAAGAATAATCATTTATTTTAAACTACAATAATGTTGATGAAAAATATAATCTTTAGGTAAACTTTTAGTTTTTTAAAGATTTTAATTTTTTGAAAAATTAGCAAATAATAAAATCTTTATTCAAAAAAACCTGATAAACAAATGGATAAATTCAATAGCATTGGTAATCAATACAAAGCAATCGTCATAGGAGGTTCTGCTGGTAGTTTTCAGGTAATTAATAAGATATTATCGTCTCTTCCGCGTGATTTCGAATTACCAATTATTATGTGTTTGCATCGGTTACGCCATGTACGTAATGGTTTTGTAGAAGCTTTGAATATTAAAAGTAATATAGAAATTAAAGAGCCATTAGATAAAGAAAGTATCAAAAAAAATAGCATTTATTTAGCACCTGCCAATTATCATTTAGGTGTTGATATTGGCAACACATTTGCATTAAGTACAGATGACTTGGTTAATAATTCAAGACCTTCTATTGATATTTTGTTACAAACTGCTTCTTATGTGTATAAACATAAATTAGTAGGTATTTTGCTTTCAGGGGCAAATCGTGATGGTGCATCAGGTATGCAAAAAATTGCAGAAAGGGGTGGTTTGACAGTGATTCAAGATCCTAAAGATTGCCTGATTGATACAATGCCTGCTTCAGCTTTAAAGCTCACTACTATTGATTATAGTTTGAATACAGATGGTATTATAGAATTTTTGTTAGCATTAGATAAGTCTATTAAATCGGTTGCTCTTCTTAAAAATGAATGATAAAAAATTTTGGTTCAAAAATTGAATTAGTAAAAATCAAAAAAAATAATTTCAAAAAATATGAAATTGAGTTATAGGGTTATTGGTTACATTGCCGTTTTTTTATATATTATTGGAATTTTTGCTGTAGGTGTCAATGCGTTGATGTATGCTGATGCGATTGCAAAACTTTGGAAAGAAATGCCAAGTTTGTTTTATCTTTCTACTGCCACCAATTTATTGGGTTTGTTGGCTTTCATTGGACTTTTGTTGGGTGTAACCACCAAAACTGAATTAGTTTATGTAACCAATACAAAAGAAAATCAAAAAATAAATGAAGATACAGAAAGCAAGCAAGTAGTTACAGAAAATTTACAAAATAAAAAAACGATTGATAGAATCAAACAATTATTGACAGATACAAACCAAAATCACACACAGATGATTGAAAAAAGTTTGAGGTTAGTCTGTGAAGATTTACAAGCAAGTATAGGAGTTATCTATCAAAACCAAAATAAAATATTGAAAATGGTTGGAAGTTATGCACTTTATCAAGAGAAAACTTCGGTTACTGCTTATAATATAGGAGAAGGTTTGGTGGGACAGGTTGCAAAAAACAAAAAAACAATCAAACTTAATCAAATACCTGAAGACTATTTGCCAATCGTTTCAGGTTTGGGCAAGGCATTACCAAGCTTTGTATTGATATTACCTATTCTACAAAACGAAAATGAAGTATTGGGAGTAATAGAATTGGCAGGTTTTTTAGATTTTTCTGATGCTGATATTTTATTTTTAGAAGATGTGGCATTACTTTTGGCTAATGAATTAAAGAAAGATTTGATAAGTGGGTAATAATAAATTACTACAATAAAAAATAAGAAAATAAAAATGGCACGTAAAGGATTAAAAATAGGTGTGGGCTTTAAAATTACAGCATTGGTATTGACCGTTGTGTTAATATCGGTAGTATCTGTTAGTTATATTGCTTTTAATTTAAGTTCTCGTTCTATTGAAGACCGTTATCAAGAGTCTATTGGCGTAGTTTCACGTCTTAAAACACAAAAAATTGAAACTTTTTTTGAAAAAATTAAATCTGCTATTAATTTAGGAAGTGAATTAGGTACAATCAAAGATAAATGTTTGACTGTCAAAAGTACTAATATAAATATACAAGATTCAATTCCAAAAACAAATACTAACGATAAAAAGCCCAAAAAAGATACAATAAAAGAAAAAGTACCCGTGAATATTGTTAGTTCGAAAGAAGAAGAACTCAATAATATAATGAAAAATATGCGTGCTAATAATAATATTAAAAATGTTTATTTGACTTCTGCTAATGGGATTGTTATTTATTCACAAGGAGAAAGCACTAATGAGATAAAAAGAGGCGCATTATTCCCCGAAAAAGATGGAAATACGCTTTCTATTGCAAGAGACTCTGTTTATTTTAGTAATATTTTTAAACAAAATAGCGAAAGTTTGATGCACATTGCCTCGCCTGTGCGTGATGATAAGAAAAATTTATTGGGTATTTTGATTTATGAAGCACGAATGCAATATGTGTTTGATTTGATTAAAGATACAACAGGATTAGGCAATACAGGTGAAATTATCCTCACAAAATCATTCGGAAATCAGGTAGTCTATCTTAATCAACCAAGATTAGATAAAAACTCTGACCGTTCAAGAGTAGTATATAATAGTGCTAATAGCGAAATAGCAGTGCAAAGTTCAGTAAAAGACCAAAAAGAAACACAATCTTTTATTAGTGATATTGATTACAGAAAAGAAAAAGTATTAGCGACTTGGCATTATATTGCTTTGGTTGATTGGGGAATTGTTGTTAAAATTGATAAATCTGAAATTTATGCACCTACTTATATTCTAAGAAATAATTTGTTGTTGGCAGGTTTTACAGTATTTTTAATTTCCGTTTTGATTGGTATTATTTTTTCGAGACAAACTCTGGTTAGCCCTTTGCTTACACTCAAAGATACAGTTGATTATTTGGCACAAGGCGTTTTGCCTGATAGACCTAAAAGCAGCAGAGGTAGTGATGAAATTGGAGAAATGGGCTATAAATTAGATGATTTAGTAGAAAATCTAAAAATAAAAGCAAAGTTTGCCAGAGATATTGGAAAAGGAGATTTACAAGCTGATTTTAAACCTGCAAGTCAAAGTGATTCATTAGGAACAGCATTATTAACTATGCGTAATAGTATTTCATCTTCACAAGAACGTGATGAAGAAAGAACTTGGATTGTAGAAGGTTTGGCAGAAATTGGGGATATTTTGCCATCAATTACGAAATTAGAGGAATTGGGTGATTTGGTCTGTGAATTTGTTACCAAAAAAATTGGAGCAGTGCAAGGCGCATTTTATACTGTTAATGATAGTGACGCATCTAATCTTCTTTTAGAAATGAATGCAAGTTATGCATACAACAAAAAAAAGTATTTAAAAAGTAATTTCAAATTTGCGGAAGGATTAGTTGGGCAAGCAGCTATCGAAAAAGATATTATTGTTAGAACAGAAATTCCTAACGATTATGTAACAATTAGCTCAGGAATATTAGGCGACCAAAAACCAAAATGTATTTTAGTTGCTCCTTTAATTACCAATGAAAATGTTTATGGTGTCGTTGAATTTGCAGGTTTTGAAAGATTTGAACACAGAGAGATTGAATTTATCAAAGAAATTAGTGAATTAATTGCCCGAACAGTATTCAATATAAAAGTCAATCAAAGAACTGCCATTTTACTTGAAGAATCTCAAAAATTGACTTCTGAACTACAACTTCAACAAGAAGTACTGCGTCAGAATGCTGAAATAATGGAAGCAACACAAGTAGAATTAGAACGTACTAACTTAGAATTACAAAGTCAAATTCAAGAAGTGCAAAAAGCTACTGATAGAACCCGACTTTTGTTAGAAAATGCATCTGAGGTAATTACAATTTATGAACCTAATGGAACAATTCGTTATATTTCGCCATCAGCCGAGAAAATATTAGGTTATTCACAAGATGAAATGACAGGTTTGCGTGATGTTACACACATTCACCCTGCAGGCAAAGAAACTTTTGAACAGATGTTTAGAGATTTGTTAGCCAACCCTGATGAGAAAATTACCATTCAGTTTAGTTATTTTATTAAAAATGGAGAGCGAATTTGGTTGGAAGCAACAGGTATCAATTTATTATCTGATGCTGCAATTCAAGGAATTATTGTCAATTCACGAGATATTACTGAGAGACGTGCTGCTGAAAAAGAACAACGTCTGCGTGGACAAATGCAAGCACTTTCTGAAAATTCACCTGATTTAATTACACGTATCACAAGAGATGGAAAAGTATTTTATATTAATCCAATTATTAAAGATTATACAGGAAAAGGTGTTGAGGAGTATTTACAAAGGGATTTAGAACAGTTAGAATTGCACTCAGACGCAACTTTAAATACACAAATTTTGAACTCTTGGCAAGAGATTTTGAATGAGGTACAGATGCGCAATCGAAAAACAACAACTGAAATGAATTTCCCTTCTGAAATGGGGGAAAGAGTGATGCAGGTAAATGCGATTCCTGAATTTAATGCTCAAAATGTGATGGAATCTGTTTTGGTGGTTTCACATGATATTACAGAACGAAAAATTATTGAAAATGAACTTTCTGTTAAAAATAAAAAAATTACAGATAGTATTAATTATGCTAAACGTATTCAAGAGGCGATTTTACCTGATACTAATTATGTAAGACAATACATTCCTGATTCGTTTATGATTTATAAACCAAGAGATGTGGTAAGTGGAGACTTTCCTTGGTTTTATCAAGATGAAAATAATGTATATATTGCAGCCGTAGATTGTACGGGGCATGGTGTACCGGGTGCTTTGATGTCTTTGATTGGATTTTTCTTATTGAATAATATTGTAAATATGCAAGAAGACGCAAGTCCAAGCGAAATATTAGATAAATTAGATTCAGAGGTTACACGTACATTAAAACAAGACGATAATGATAAATCTACAAGAGATGGAATGGATATTGCATTTTGTAAAATCAATTATAAGAAAAAACAAATTGAGTATGCCGCTGCCCATCGCCCTTTGTATTATTTGAATGAAGGACATTTGTATGAAATAAAAGGAAATAAATTCCCTGTTGGAGGTGCTCAATATAGCAACCACATGAAATTTACGAATACAATTATTAATTATCGTGAAGGTGATTCAGTTTATATATTTTCTGATGGATTCCCTGACCAATTTGGTGGAGCAAAAAATAAAAAATTCTCACCTCGTAAAATCAGAGATATTATCACCGAATTTGCACCAATGGGAATGCCTGTTGTACAAGATAAATTGGATACTGAGTTTGAGGATTGGAAAGGAAATAATAAACAAACAGATGATGTATTGTTAATAGGTATCAAAATGTAAAAAAAATCTTTATTTTTGAAAAAAAAATCAGTAAAAGTGAAAATAATTCAAAAAAATAAATTTTATTTGCAGTAAAATTTAAAAAAAGATTCTTTTTTCAAAATTATTATCTAATTTTGAGAGCTGTTTTTAGAAATTTAAGTAAAATATTAAAAAAATTGTTTAATTTTGCAAAAAATTTGTTTATCTACTGTAAATAGTAAACACCGAAAGATTTTATGAAGTACATTTATGAGCTGCACAAAACTATGGTTGCCCGTAACTTAATTTTAGTTTATGAGGGCGAGTTTACGCAGGAGATTACAAAATCAGTTTTAGCGATGGCAGAACGCAATATGGATGCTATCGGAGAGGACTCGTCTATCAAAAGAAAAGTTTTTAATGTAATGGTTGAATGTTTACAAAATATTGTAAAACATGCAGATGAGATTGAGGAAATTGACCTCACTGACCATAACGCTGCCATCTTTATGATAGGAAAACAAGAAGATAAATATGTGATAACTTCAGGAAACCCAATTACAAATGATAAAGTCAAAATATTACAAGATAAATTGGCGCATATCAATAGTTTGGATAAGGAAGGCTTGAAGGAACATTATAAAGATGTTATCAAAAATAACAAAGGTCTTTCTGCTAAAGGCGGTGCAGGACTTGGTTTTATTGATATGGCAAGAAAATCGGGGCAAAAACTACAGTTTGATTTTGAGCCAATTAACGAAGAAATTTCATTTTTCTCGCTTAAAACTGTCATTAGACGGGTAGTAACCGCTGACTAACATTTAGGATTTTAATTTATTTAAGAAAAATAAATTAATAATGGAATAAAAGTAAAAAAGTAAAAAAGTAAAAAAGTAAAAAATAATATAACTCTGTTCATAAACAAAGATTTTGTACATATGGAAATTTTAACTCGTGATGGAGGCGAAGATACACCAAAAGTCATCTTAGACCACAATAATGGTTTTTTTGAAATTTCAGGTCGTTCTTTACCTGAGGATTCTGCTGATTTTTATGGTCCTATTTTAGAATGGTTGGATAAATACAAGGATTCTCCAAGACCAGAAACCGAATTTAATTTTAAATTAGAATACTTTAATACCGCTTCATCTAAATTGATTTTAGATATTTTATCTAAATTAGAAAGCATTGACGGTGCAAAAGTCGTGTGGTATTATCACGAAGATGATGAAGATATGCAAGAAGCAGGTCAAGAATTTGCTGACTTGGTTGATGTAAGCTTTGATTTCAAAACTTATTAAAACGCGTGCTATTCTATTTTCTTAATATATTTTTCGATAGGATAAATTTTTAGTTTCATCCTATCGAGAAATTATATGAAATAAATAAAAATCAATAATTTTTTTTTATTTATCTCAATTTAAAAAATTATCTTTCAAAAAAAATAAATTCATTTTGATAACAAATGAATGATAGAAATATTACCTAAAAATAATGAGTAAGGAAATACTTGAAACCCTTGTCCGTCTTTTTGCACTTTTGAGTAGGCAAGATGGCGGGGTAACACAAGAAGAATATGACTTTGTAAAAGATTATTTAATTGCTGAATTGAATGAAGAATTGGCAAATGAATACGTTAAACGTTTTCGATTGGCAGTAGTTGGTTTTCCATTCAAAGGAGATAAAACAAGCAAAGGTAGTACAGAACAAACCGATATTGATTATATTAGTGAATTAGAAAAATACATCGAGAAAAATAATAAGGAAGGAGATTTTACTTATACTGCTTGGGAAACTACACAACCCAATCCATATTATCATACAGAATATTTACAAAAAACAATTTTACCTATCGCTGAAAAAATAGCAGAAAGTCAATTCAAACTTTCTACTGAAAAACAAGTGCAAGGTGAAATTAAAGTTACTGAATCTATCAAAGTAAACAGAGAAGTTGAAAAAATTACGAAAGCACAATTAGATTTATACCAAAAAGTATTAATTTTAGTGCGTATTTTTGAACTAATTACAATTGGTGGATTTTCGCGTTCACGCAAAGGGGTAATTGAAGCCGTAGCTGATTACTTCAAACTTAAAAGTGAATACAAAGATTTAGGTGCTTTTGTACTTTCAAAAAGTTCAAAAGAGTTGAAATACCATAATCCTGATACAGGTACAGATGAAGATTTGAAAGAAGCAGGTGAGATTTTGGTCGCAAGTGCTCAAAGTTCTGATAATCCATTGCATAAAAACTTAATTTTTGATGTATTTCAAGGTGAACTTATATTCAAATATGTAATTGTTACTAATGATGAACTCAATAAACAAGGTAACAATAATGGAGATGAAAATACGATAGCCACTAAAAGAAATAAACTAAAATCAGAAGGAATATTTTTTGTAAAATATCTTGGAAAAGGTGAAAACCTAAAACGAAATGGTTTTCCAATGCGTTCTGGCGTTGTTTATCAGTTTCCTGCAGGAAGTACAATTCGCTCTGGAAAAGGTATTAGTTTGTATTTTAATGAGGTTAATGAATTTTTTATGGAGAGTCTGAAAGGTACTAAATTATCTTTTACGGCACAAGATATAGAATATCGTTTTCCTAATGGTGCAATAGGTGTTCAACCTATGACGTTATCTTATCCACAAGGACGATTGGTTGGAATAATGGGCGGAAGTGGTGCAGGAAAAACAACTTTGATGAATGTTCTCTCAGGTATAGAAAATCCGTATTTGGGTAATGTCTATATTAATGGAATGGACGTGCATAATGATACAGATAAAATAGATGGTGTGGTTGGCTTTATTGCACAAGACGATTTATTATTGGAAGATTTGACAGTTTATCAGAATCTATATTATAATGCAAAACTATGTTTAGCACAACTCAAAGAAAATGAAGTTCACGAAAGAGTAATTGATACTTTAGATAGCTTAGGTTTAGAACATATCAAAGACATAAAAGTAGGTAATGTATTGAATAAAAAAATATCGGGTGGACAACGCAAACGTCTTAATATTGCCTTAGAACTGATTAGAGAACCTGCAGTGATGTTTGTTGATGAGCCTACTTCTGGTCTTTCATCAAAAGACTCTCAAAATGTAGTTGATTTATTAAAAGAGTTGGCTTTACGTGGTAAACTAATTTTTGTTGTCATTCACCAACCTTCTGCTGATATTTATAAGACCTTTGATGAAATGATTATTTTGGATAGAGGTGGATATTTGGCATTTCAAGGCAATCCGATTGAAGCAATTAAATATTTTAAAAGAGAAACTAATCAAGCAGATGCTGATAAAGAACACGATAATCCAGAGGAGATGTTCAAAATTATCGAAAAAGAAGTATATGATGATTATGGACGTGAAACGGGAAAAAGACAATTTGCACCAATAGATTGGAACAGGCGTTTTAAACAAAAATTTCAGATAAAAGAAGTTACATCTATTACTGAACAACCGCCTTCTTCTTTGCATAGACCAAATGTTTTTAGGCAATCTATTCTCTTTACAGTGAGAGACTTTTTGTCAAAAGTAAGTAATTTACAATATATGTTGATTAACTTACTCGAAGCACCTGTTTTAGCAGTTCTATTGGCTTTTATTATTCGTTTTCAAAATGAGCCAAAGACAGAAAATTATGTTTTTAGGTACAATGACAATATTCCTGCTTATATTTTAATTTGTATTATTATTTCTTTGTTTATGGGATTGACTGTGAGTGCAGAAGAAATCATCAAAGATAGGAAGATACAAAAGAGAGAAAAGTTCTTAAATTTAAGTAGATTTGGTTATTTATCTTCAAAAATTGTTATTTTATTTATGTTATCTGCCATTCAAACATTTAGTTTTGTGGTCATTGGTAATGGTATTTTGGGTATTGAAGGCGAATTATTGAGTTATTGGGGCATATTATTTGCTGTTTCTTGTTTTGCCAATGTATTAGGATTAAATATTTCTTCTACTTTCAATTCTGTAATTACAATTTATATTACTATTCCTTTGTTATTAATTCCACAACTTATTTTGAGTGGTATTATTTTTAGGTATGAAAAAATGAATCATGCTATTAGTGAAAAAGGAAAAGTACCTTTGTTAGCAGATATTATGGTATCAAGATGGGCTTTTGAGGCAATTTCAGTGGATCATTTTATGCATAATAAATTTCAAAAAGATTTCCAAGAATTAGATGCAGAGATAAGCAGAGACCAATTTAAAGTAAAATTCTGGGTGCCAGAACTTAAAAATAGAGTCAGCAGAAGTGTTGATAATCGTGAAAAATCAGATAAAAATGATTCTATCAAAAAAGTACTGAAAAAAGATTTAGATTTGATACGAAATGAAATAAAAGTTGAAAAAGCATATCTTAATCTGTTAAAAGATGTCGATTTGGATAAAAAAATGACGGTTGAAAGTTTTGATACGCCAACAGCAGATAATCTTAATGTTTATTTGGATAGTCTTTCTAACAAATATCAAAATAGAATCAATGAATCAGACAAAGACAAAGAAAAAATGCCTGATCTTATTAGAAAAGGTAGGAATAAAAACTATAATCTTAATAAGCAAAAAGATACTTACTTTAATGATGGATTATCAGGTTTTGTTAGAAATGCAGAAGTAAAAGATATGATTATTGAACATAAAGGAAAACTTTTGCAACAAGTTGATCCTATATTTTTAGAACCAAAAATTTCTTCTAATCCTATTGATTATAGAACACATTTTATGGCTCCAAAAAAGCATTTTTTTGGAAAACTATTTGATACTTATTGGTTTAATATGTCTATTGTCTGGGCTTTTACTTTTATTTTGTATTTAACTTTGTATTTTGATGCTATCAAAGGAATTGGTGGATTATTTCAAAAAATATTTTTGACTTTTTATAAAATATTGCCGAAATTTAAGAGTAAAAAATCATAAAAAAACTCCCTTTTTTCTTTAAAAAAAGAAAAAATAAAAATTGTTCCTTTGGGAAGGGTAAAAAATAACTAAAATATTGTATTCTCACTTATAAAATCACTATGAGAAATTTTATCATTTACACAACTTTAGCATTCTTTTTATTCGCTTGTAGCGAAAATGGTGAAAAAACAGGAAAAGACCTTTTGAAAGAAGAGAAAAAAACGGAAAAAACTACAAAAGCACCTGCAATTTCAAAAGAAGTTTTGAGCGACATCATTAAGTCAATTCCTTCTCCGCTAGAAATTTCATTTTTAATCAAAGACTTGAATATTGCCTACGAAAAAAAGGTGTTAAGTAATGCTGATGACCTTTCTAAATTTAATAATAACTATAAACAAGCCATTAACCTTGGTATTTATAGTACAGATTTAGGCTATTCAAATATTTATGGGCAAACACAAGACGCACTCAATTATTTGACTGCAGTAAAAACAATGGCTGATGGACTTAAAATTGGGCAACATTTTGATTTTAAAACAATTAAAAAATTAGCCTCTGCACGTGATAATTTAGATTCTTTATTGTTAGTTACTAACAAAAATTTGGAGGACATCAATGAGCATTTACAAGAAAAAGGAAGACCTGATTTGACTATTTTGATTTTAACAGGTGGCTGGGTAGAAGCCTTGTATTTAACTTGTGAAGTGGCAAAGAAAAAGCCAAATGAATTGTTGAACAATCGTATTGGTGACCAAAAAATTATCCTTGACCAATTACTTTTATTACTTTCTTTTTATGATGATAACGCAAATATCAAATCATTGATTGAGCAAATGAATCGTCTGCAAAAAATGTATGAAAATGTAAAAATTACTGTAAAAACCAAGCAATCTACTGTAAAAACAACAGGTGATGTGATTGAAGTGGGTGGAGATAGTGAGAGTATCATAGAATTTACAACCAAAGACTTAGATAATATTTTGAATGTAACGAAAGAAATTAGAAATAAAATGGCTGAATAATATTGATTATTCAAAAAATTAAAAAACTTAAAAAACCTACTTTGATTTTCAAATTAAAAGTAGGTTTTTGTTTATGTGATAAATACTTTATATCCCAAAAACTATTTATTTTGTACTTTTTGATTCATATTATCAAATTTAACAATTTAATAATATGTATTTTTAGCTAATTACATCAAAAAAAGGCTTACCTTTGCACGTCAGAACATAAAAAGCAACTCGATTAAATTCAAAAATTATCTACTTTATCAGTTACTTTTTTTAAATTTTTTATTGTTTTTATTTTAAATATAACTATTATTCTAATTTTTTATGAGAAAGTATTTACTAATTCTCTCTCTTTGTTTGTTTGTAATGTCAATACAAAATGTATTTGGACAGGTTACAACAGCAAGTTTGAGTGGCGTGGTCAGAGATGCTACAGGGAATCCTATTCCAGGTGCTACTGTGATTGCGTTACACACTTCATCAGGTTCACAGTATGGTGCAACCACTAATGATGATGGACGTTATTTGATTCCGGGTATGCGTATCGGTGGACCTTATGAGGTTACAATACAATCAGTCGGAAATACAGACAAAAAGGAAAACATTGGTTTATTGACATTAGGCGAAACAAAATCGTATAATGTTGATGTGTCAGAAGTAACCACCGAATTAAGCGAAGTAGTGGTGTCAGGCAAAAAAGACCCATTAATGAATTCAGACCGCACAGGGGCATCTACCAACATTGGTAACGAGCAAATTCGTGCTTTGCCTACTTTAAATCGTAGTTTGTCAGATTATACACGCCTTACACCACAATCGGGTGGTGGAAGTTCGAGTAGCTTTGGTGGTAGAAATGATAGATTTAATAACTTTACCGTTGATGGCTCGGCTTTTAATAATGCCTTTGGTTTGTCTAACTCGGTGGGTGGACAAGCAAATGCCAATCCAATTAGTTTAGATGCGATTGAGGAGGTACAAATTAACTTAGCACCTTATGATGTTCGTCAGGCACAATTTACGGGAGCGGGCATCAATGCGGTTACTAAGGCAGGTACAAATGAATTTAAAGGTTCTGTGTATTATTTTTTCCGTAATCAAGATTTGACAGGAAAAAGATTAGGCGGAGTAGATATTGTTCAAAACGAATTTAGCCAAAATCAATATGGTTTTAGAGTAGGCGGACCAATTATCAAAAATAAATTATTTTTCTTTGTCAATGCGGAGTCAAACCGTCGTATAGAGCCTGGAAGTACATTTATTGCACGCTCTCCGGGTGTTTCGGGTGATAATGTTTCTGCTGTTGATGCGTCTGACCTTGATGGTTTGAAAAGTTTTTTAATTAATCGTTATGGATTTAATCCGGGAGATTATCAAGGTTATAATGCTTTGACTTCTGCTAATAATATTACGGCACGTATCGATTATAACATCAACAATGACCACAAGTTAAATGTACGTTATAATTTCTTACAATCATTCAGAGATATTGCACCATCAGGTTCGGGTGCGCAAGGTGGACGTGCACCAAGTCGCGTAACTTTGCCTTTCTCAGGAAGTTTTTATCGTATCAATAACAATATGAACTCTGTGATTGCAGAATTAAACAGCCGTTTTGGGAACAAAATTACAAATAATTTTATAATTGGTTATACTGCTATGCGTGATTTTAGAGAAAGCACAAGTGGATTTTTTCCAACGGTAGATATTGAAAATGGTAACAATCAAAATATTACAACATTTGGTTACGAGCCTTTTTCTCCTAATAATAAATTGAACACAAATATTTTCCAAATTTCTAACAATTTGACTTATTTTAAAGGAAAACATACAATTACTGCGGGTTTTGCTTTTGAATTTTATCAAACAGAAAATGGATTTATGCCTTCGTTTTTCGGTCGTTATAGATTTAATACATTGCAAGATTTTTATGCAAGTGCAAATGGTGGCGTTTCGAATGCAACTTTGTATGAATTGCGTTATTCGGTACAACCTAATAATCCAGTACCATTGGTAAAATTAAGAGCCGCTATTTTAGGTTTTTATGCTCAAGATGAGTTTCAAGTCAATGATTATTTTAAATTGACGGGTGGTTTGCGCGTAGATTTACCAACCTATGACAACAGTGTATTGCCTCGCAATGAAACTGTTGAAAATATGACTTTTAGAGATGGTGAAAAAATTGATGTGAGTAAATTTGCTAAAACTGTACCTTTGTTCTCGCCTCGTATCGGTTTTAATTGGGATGTATTAAAAAATCAAAAATTACAAATCAGAGGAGGTTCGGGTGTCTTCACTGGTCGCGTACCTTTCGTTTGGATTTCAAATCAAGCTTCAAACAATGGTGTTATTTTTAACACAGAATCAGTATTCAATCCAACGAATAGACCTTTTACAAATTTAATCACTCCTTCTTGGGTGCCTGCTAATCCAACTGCACCCACTTCTTTTAACTTGGCAGCTACTGACCCTAATTTTAAAATTCCACAGGTTTGGCGTACTAATATTGCAGTAGATTATAAAATGAAAAATGGTTGGACTGCTACTTTTGAGGCAATTTATGGTAAAGATCTCAATGCTGTTTATTATCAAAATGCTAACTTACCAGATGCCACAGGAAACGTAACAGGAGCCGATAACAGACCTCGTTATACTATCAACCGAATTAATGGTGCAATCGCATCTGCTAATGATGGAGCGATTATGTTGAGAAATAATCAACAAGGCTATCAATTAAATATCACAGCACAACTTCAAAAAACATTTTCAAATGGTTTTTTTGGTATGATTGCTTATAATTATGGTAATGCAAGAGATTTGAATAGTTTATCAGGTGCGTCTATTGCAGCTTCTGCTTATGGTGCTAATCAAATTTCAGGCGACCCTAATGCACCGATTTTGAGTTATTCAAGTTTTATGTTACAACATAGAATAATTGGCTCGATTGGATATGAAAAAGAATATGCGAAACGTTATAAAACTTCCATTGCCGCTTTCTGGGAAGGTCGTCAAGGAGATAGATTTTCGTATACTTATGGTGGAGATATGAACGGAGATGGCTTTACAAACGATTTGATGTATATTCCTGCCAATAGAAGTGATATTATTTTAGTGCCTGCGGGTAATGCTACCGCTACTGCTCCTGCTGATAATCGTACAGGTGATATTCTTTGGCAACAATTAGATGCTTATATCGCTCAAGACCCTTATTTGAGTGCTAATCGTGGACAATATGCAGCAAGAAATGGTTTGGTAGCCCCTTGGTACAATCGTATAGATGTACGTATCACGCAAGATATTTCTGTATTTGTAGGAAATTCTAAAAAAAGAAATACATTACAAATCAGTTTAGATATTTTTAACGTATTGAATTTTGTTAATTCTAATTGGGGCGTAGAAAGAGTGCCAATTCGTACTCAATTATTATCTTTCCAAGGATATGACCCAGATGGTCGTCCTCGTTATACATTCCCTTATCAAGATGCGACACGCCAACAAGTAATGAGTACTACTTTCCAAAATAGTACAGGTTTGGCTTCTCGTTGGCAGATGCAATTTGGACTTCGTTATATTTTTAATTAATATTTCACAAAAAACTTATAAGATTATGAACTATTGTTCTTGGTCTTATAAGTTGATTATCATACATTTATTTTTATTTATATGAAAAAAATTATAAATTCTCTCGCTATTTTGGCATTGCTTACTATGACAATGTTTGCTTGCCAACCTAAAGACCCTGAAGTAAATCAACCTATTATTAATAAAACTGTAATGGAAGTTTTAAGAAGTGATATGAGGTATTCTACTTTGGTAGCCGCCATCGAAAGAGCAGGTTTAGTAACTACTTTTAATACTCCTCTTAATCCTGTGGTTTCTGAGGGTGCAGTAGGTGATTCTATCACTTTATTAGCTCCTGATAATGATGCCTTCACAAGAGCAGGTATTAACGTGGCAACCATAGACATTAATACTTTGACGCAAGTTTTACTGTATCACGTGCCAGTAGTAGGACGCGAGTTAGGCATTGGTGTTCCTGCACCAGGCGCATCAGAAAATAATACTTTTAGAAATGGACAAATGCCCAACGTAGTTACTCCAACGGTTAATAGTAATCCAGAAATTGCTTTCTTACGTATGCGTAACACAGCATCTGTGACAGAAATATTTCCTGCTACTGTTCCAACCAATAATAACAATCGTATTTTTATTAATAGGACAGGTGCTACTGGTGTTATTGTAAGTATCAATGGTATTGCAAGGGTTAATTTTCCAAATGTGATTTGTGCTAATGGTATATTTCATGGCATTGATAGAGTTTTGATGCCTCCTTATATCGCAGGTGGGGCAGGCAATGGTAACTTATATGATTTGATTGCTGCCAATCCTAATTATTCTCGTGTCAAATATATCATAGACAAAACGCCTGCAACAGTTACGGCTTTGCAAACTTTGACAAATACACGTACAATTTTTATTCCTACTGATGCTGCTTTTGATGCTGCAGTGCCTCAAATCACTACAGCTTATATTGATGCCAATGTAGCAGCAGTTACAGCAGTTTTAAATTATCACATTAGTAGTGCGCGTATTTTCTCTACTAATATCAATAATACAGGTTTAGCCAACACAGGCTCTACTACAGTAAATAATCCAATCAGTACTACTGGATTTGGTTTAGCAACAACTATTGTAGGCAATGATGTTATTTTTAATAATAATACATCTACAAGAATTATAGGAGCAATTAGTAGGTCGGGTAGAGTTGATCAGATGGCAGTGAATGGCGTTTTACACGAAGTAAATGCAGTTTTGAGTCCTGTTATAACTCCAACGCAAACCGTAGAACAAATTGCAGCAGGAAATCCTGATTTGACTTTATTAGCACAAGCTTTGACAGCAACAGGTGTAACTTTAACTGGTGCAAGTATTGGAACGGTAGCATCTGCAAGTACTCCAAACTTGCCTGCGGCTTTTGCAGGACCTTATACAGTTTTTGCTCCAACTAATGCGGCATTGACAGCGGCAGGATATGATGCGGCAAGATTAACGGCTATTGCGGCTCAACCTGCAGGAAGTCAAGATAAAGTAGCATTAGCCAATATTTTACGTGGACACGTATTGCCCAATCGTCTTTTTTCTTTTGCAGCCACCAATGGTTCGCAAAATACGCTTTTATGGAATGGAGTTCCGTTTATAGGTACAGTAGGCACAGGAAATACACTCGGTACAGCCAATCCAAATGGAACACCTAACCAAACTAACTCACCAACCGTTATCAATTATAGACAAATTACGGTAAGTGTATCAGGAGGAGAAGCACTTTTTAGCGTGAGAGGAACAAGAAATTCGGCTTTAATCCCTATAACAAGTACAAGAAATGTATTAGGTTCGAATGGAGTTGTGCATGTGATTGACAATGTTTTGTTGTTCTAAAAAATTTAATTTTTTGGATAAATAACTTAATTGTAATAAAAAAAAACTATTTTCTGAAAAAGAAAATAGTTTTTTTTTATTTGATGAAATCTAAGTCTAAGTTTTTTTATCAAATGTTGATTGTATGATGACATAAAAAATAAACCTATTTTCTTATGTATAAAAAAATAGGTTTAAAAAAGAATTGAAAACAACAATATATTTGATTATTTTGCTGCTTTTTTTTCAGCAAAACTTGCTTTGATTGCTTCTACATCTACAGTTCTGATGATAGGCTTGCGTGTCAATTGTTTAATAACTGTTTGACGATTGACTGCCCTTGCATAGTTTTTGCGATTTTTGCGTTGTAATACGGTAACTGCCATAATATTTGTAATATAAAAATTTTTTAGAAATTTAATAATTAAAAAAGTCTGCAAAGTTAGTATTTTTATTTGAAAAAAAGAAAAAAAATGAATAAATTATTTTTTAGTTTTTAGTTCTTCCTTTTTTCTTCAAAATATTGATAAAAAAACAAAGAAAATATTTATATTTCCATAAATAATCTTTAATTTTGTCTTTTAATTATAGAATATTCACAAAAATACAATCTCATTGGTATCAAAATAAAATTATTTTTATAAAAAATATTTTTTTACTCATTGATTTTTTGCTTCATACCACCAAAATTTATGTCTTTATTTCAAAAAATTACCGAAAAATTTGGAATCGATACTTTGTTTAGTTCTCGAAATGATGATGCTACACGTGATTTTGTACGTGGTTATTGGGGAGGATTAGGATTGATTGCAATTTTATTTTCAATGAGCTATTTTATGTTGGTATCTGCTCTCAATCAACAAGCAGACTTAGTGGGGCTGGTTAATTTAATAGTCAATCAAAATAGTTTGAGCCAAGAGATTGGAAAACAATCTTTGATTTTGCAAGATTGTCAAACAGATAGACAATGTGAAAATAGCAAAAAAATATTGATAGAAACTTCTATTTTATTCGAAAAATCTCAAAAAATATTATTAGCAGAAGAAAAAAGGTTGAAAGTATCTTCAGTAGTGCTAGATTCATTGCACCAAAAAAATAAATATGCTTTTTATCCTATTTTGGAATCTGCGAATGAAATTGCAAAACTAAGCGAAAAAATAAAAAATGAAAAAAATAATGAATTTACAAAGAGAAAAATGGATTTGTATATTCAAAAAATATTACACAAAGAACAAAACTATACCAAAATTCTTTCTGATTTGGCAAGTGAATATAATTTGGAGGCACACACACACATACAAACTATCAAATTGTACCAAAGTCTTTTATTAGGATTGGCTTTTTTGGTCTTATTGGGTTTAGTTTTGTATTTATTTCCGCCAATTATTCATAAATTACAATCTTACTTAAATGAAATTGAAACCGATAAAAAAGAAACAGAAGGAAAAAATTTAGAAATTTCGATTGCGTATCAAAAATTAAAAGAACAAGAAGAAAAAACAAGACAAAATGCTAACGAATTGCAACAAAAAAATGATGATTTGATGCGTATTCAGGCAGAATTGATACAATCTAACCTTGAAATTCAAAATAAAACAGAGGCTTTGAAAGAAAGTTATGATATTATTGAAGCACAAAAAAAATTACAAGAAAATCAATTTTTTGAAACTTCTTTGAATCATTTTTCACAAGTAATGCGTTGGCAATCAGAACAAACGATTTATACTTGGGCAAATAAATTTTTGGAAGAAATTGTGCCTTTTGTCAATGGTTTGAGCGCTACTTTATATGTGTATGATGATGAAACTGAACTTTTGCATCTTGTTGGTGATTATGCTATAGAAAGGGGAGAGGCGTTTCAATTCGAAGAAATTAAGCTGGGTGAAAATTTAGTCGGGCAAGCTGCAAAATCATTGCAAAGTATTTACTTAACTGAATTGAATGGAAAAACCAATCAATATGCTCATCAACTTGCCACTGAAACCATTAGTCCATCATCTATTTTTATAATGCCTGTTACTCAAAACGAAACGTTATCAGGCGTTTTGGAAATGACCGCTGTAGAACCATTAGAAGAAAAAATCTTACTTTTTTTGAAGAAATTAAAAGAAGGTATTGGCTCAAACTTGATGGCTTTACAAGACCAAAAAAGAATTAATCAACTTTTTGCAGATTCTCAAATGGCTGAAAAAAGGTTGAAAAAAAGTCTATTAAAAATTAAAGAAAATGAAGAAAGATTTAGAAAATTATCAGAAGTAACACAAGAAGGATTAGTATTCTTACAGGATAATCTTATCAAAGATGTTAATTCTGTCTTATTAAAAATGCTCGATTATGATAATCAATTTGAAATATTAGGAAGTCATTATATTAATTTAATTGCTCCAAAATATAGATTTGAAATCGAAGACACTAAACTATTGGATGATGGATTGGCGCATGAAATGGAAGCAGTCAAAAAAAATGGAGAAACATTTCCTATCGAAATTCAAGCCCGAAATGCTAATTTTGGTGGAGAAATGATAAAATTAATTTCTATTCACGACATCACAGAACGAAAAAAAACCCAAGAAGAATTAGAGAAAGCCAACAGAATTGCAAGTCTTGTAGGTGAATTGGAAAAGAAAAATAGAGATATTACAGCAAGTATTGAATATGCTCAAAGAATACAACAAGCAATTTTGCCTAACGAAAAAGTCATTGGAAAAGGTTTTATGGATCATTGTATTTTGTATATTCCTAAAGATATTGTTTCAGGTGATTTTTATTGGTATGCCGAAAAAAATGAACACGCTTTGATTGCCGCTGTCGATTGTACAGGGCATGGCGTGCCGGGTGCTTTTATGTCTTTGATTGGTTATTCAAATTTGAATAAAATTGTGATAGAAAAGGGAATTACAGAACCTTCTGTTATTCTCAATAATTTGGACAAAGATGTGCAAGAAACACTTCGACAACACGAAGACAATTCACAAAGTCGTGATGGAATGGATATTGCCTTGTGTTCATTGAATATTTTTGAGAAAAAATTATCATACGCAGGTGCTTATCGCACTATGTATGTATTTTCACAAAGTGGAGAATTGAGAGAATTTAAAGGGAATTCTTTTCCGATTGGTGGTAATTTTAAGTTCAATAGACCTAAAATATTTACACAACATGATATTTACTTAGAGGAAGGAGATACAATTTATATTTTCTCTGATGGCTATCACGATCAATTTGGTGGCGAAGACAACAGAAAATATATGACAAAACAATTCAAAGAATATTTAGGTAAAATTCAAGGCTATTCACTTACCACGCAAAGAGATTTATTAGAACAAGAGTTTTTGAATTGGAAAGGTGATAATAAACAAATGGATGATATTTTGGTAATAGGTTTGAGATTTTAAAATAAATTTATTAAAAAATGCGTTTTTTTTATATGCCTGATTGGTTTTCTTCTTTTTTTCCTTCATTGCTTTGGAAAAAAAAAACAGACCAAAAAATAATTTATCTTACTTTTGATGATGGTCCCATTCCTGAAATTACGGAATGGATTTTGGATATTTTGAAAGAAAATAATGCCCAAGCTACTTTTTTTTGTGTAGGTGATAATGTTAGAAAACACTCGACTATTTTTGATAGGGTAATAAAAGAAGGACATCAAGTTGGTAATCATACTTTTAATCATCTTAATGGTTGGCAAGAAACAACAGAAAAGTATATGGAAAATGTAGCACTTTGTCAAACAATGATGAAAGAAAATGCAACCCATTTTTTTAGACCACCTTATGGAAAATTATCAAAGAAAAAAATAAAAGCATTAGAACAAGAAAATTATCAAATTGTGATGTGGCATGTCTTGACTTATGATTTTGATAAAACTTTACAACCTGAAATATGCCTTCAAAAAGCCATTCAAAATACAAAACAAGGTTCTATTGTTGTTTTTCATGATAATACAAAAGCAGTACAAAATTTGAAGTATGTATTACCAAAATACATTAGTTATTTTAAAGAAAAAGGTTATCAATTTGAAAAATTATGATAATTCCATTTATCGTAAAATTATATCATTTTGTCTAATCTTTTTGGATAATTCAATCAAAAAATGTACTTTTGTATAACACACTTTTTTCTATCAAAATATGCCTGAAAGTTTTAAAATTTTTATTGTTGAAGATGATGAGTTTTATGCCAATATGCTTAACTATCATCTTTCTTTAAACCCTGACCACACAGTAGAAATGTATCATTCAGGAAAAGATATATTGAATAATCTCCATAAAAAACCAGATTTGATTACCTTAGATTATCATCTTCCTGATACGAATGGAAAAGAATTATTAAAAAAAATAAAAAATCAACTCCCTGAGGTAATTGTGTTAATGGTTTCGGGGCAAGATGAAATCGAAACCGCTGTGAGTTTGCTCAAAGAAGGTGCTTATGATTATATTGTTAAAAATGAAGAAGTAAAAAATAGACTTTGGAATATCATCAAAAATATCAAAGATAATCTTTCTTTGAAAGAAGAAATTTCTACTCTAAGACAACAAATAGAACAAAAATATAATTTTAACGAGGTAATTAAAGGCAATAGCCCTGCTATCAAACAAGTTTTTGAATGGATTGAAAAAAGTATCACTACTAATATCAATGTTTCTATCACAGGGGAAACAGGCACAGGAAAGGATTTGGTGGCTAAAGCAATTCATTATAATTCGAATCGAAAAAAAATGCCTTTTGTGGCGGTCAATGTTGCGGCAATTCCAAGAGAATTGATTGAAAGTGAACTATTTGGACACGAAAAAGGGGCTTTTACAGGTGCTATCAATAAAAGAATTGGAAAATTTGAGGAGGCACATCGAGGCACTATTTTTTTAGATGAAATTGGTGAAATGGATTTGAATATGCAAACTAAATTATTGAGAGTATTACAAGAAAGGGAAATTGTAAAAGTAGGAGGGAACCAAACCACAAAAATTGATGTGCGTGTCATTACGGCTACACACAAGGATTTGGGTGAGGAAGTCAGAAAAAAAACATTTAGAGAAGATTTATATTATCGATTATTAGGGTTGCCTATCAAAATTCCACCTCTGCGTCAGCGTGGGAATGATATTTTGATTTTAGCTAAGTATTTTGTAGATGCTTTTGCTAAGGAAAATAAACTCGATTCATTTTTGATTACCCCTGAAGCCCAAAAAAAATTATCCAATTATAATTTTCCGGGCAATGTTCGAGAATTAAAGGCTATTATGGAATTATCTTGTGTTTTGTGTCAAGATAATAGCATCAAAAAAGATGATTTGAATTTTTATTCGCCCAATAGTTTATCTGATTTTATGATAGAAGAAACGACTTTGCATCAATATACAACTAAAATTATTCGATATTTTATGGAAAAATATGATAATAATGTATTAAAAGTAGCCGATAAATTAGAAGTAGGCAAATCAACCATTTATAGAATGATAAAAAATGGTGATATTTAGTTTATTTTGCTCAAATTTTGGTATAATCATTAAGAATTAGACTTTGGACAAAAATACAGTGGTGTGCAAAATCATTACTAAAATTTTATATGTTCTTTACCTTTTTGAGAACTTTTTTCAAAATTATTTTTGGTAATCTTATTTTTCTATTCCCTTTTTTGTACTTTTTGAAAAAATGAACAATGATGGAAAAGTATAAAAATAGTATTACTTATTTTAGTAGCACTAAAAATAGAATGTTTTTGTCTTTTTGAGCGGAGCGAAAAATCTAATTTTTTGTTTACAAACGCTATTCAATGGTAAAGATGCATCACTTCGTTCAGCAAGGCAAAAGTAGTATATTTTGTTGAATAATTTTCATTAAGTCCAAAGTCTAATTAAGCAAGAAATTATTATTTTTATAAAAACCCAAACAAACCAATACTTCATTTGCTTGGATTTTTGGTTTTTTTATCTTGCTTCGAGGTAGTCTGAATTGTCTATCATATATGTTGTAGATCCTGTTTTGGAATCAATTCGTTTCCAATAATACAAACTAATAGTATCTTGTAAACATTGAAATCGTGCAGTAGAAGGTAACTGCTCATTAGCACAATGCACATCCGTTTTCTTTTTTCCGTCTGAAAATACTACCGTTATAGAATCAGATCCCATATTTATTCCACTTCTCCAAGCATCATTTCCTTCTACTATTTCTATGAGTGATGTTTGCCCTGCATTAACGGATACTTGGGAAATCTTACCATTTCTATTATCATAAAATTTAGCATTTATAGACAAACTAGAAATATTTCTTAGATAAAAAGATGATGACGAGATTCTTCGCCCCCCTATACAACCTAAAAATAAAAAACATATGAAGATGATTATTATTATTTTTTTCATTTGATTTTCCTCCTTTTTTGTTTAATAACAGTTCCAACAAAATGCACAAACATTGATATAATCTATACCAAAATAAAAATC
>RDZP01000157.1 GCA_004294005.1 Cytophagia bacterium | reverse complement strand
TAAATTATTCAAAAAATCAATCAATAATAATTTATTTGCTTCTTCTCCAAATAATTTTTTGAAACCAAAATCTGTAAATGGATTGATGTATTTTTGTTTATTTCCCATTTTTTTAAAGGAATTTGTATTAAAATGGATTATGTTTTCCTAAATAATTAAAAGGAGTAATATTTTTTAACTCGTTTTTAATAGCATCACTCACTTGTAATGTATCAATAAAAGTATATAAAGTAACTTGATTGATTGTTTCACCTGTACGTGTAAGGTCTTTGAGAGCATTATAAGGGTCAGGATAGCTTTCACGTCTTAAAATTGTCTGAATTGCCTCCGCAACTACTGCCCAATTTTCATTCAAATCATTTTCGATAGCAGTTTTATTAAGTGCAATTTTATCCAATCCTTTTTCTAAACTCAACAATGCTAAAAAACTATGTCCTAATGCAACACCCAAATTTCTAAGCACCGTAGAATCTGTTAAATCTCTTTGCAAGCGAGAAATAGGTAATTTTGCACTCATAAATTCAAACAAAGCATTTGCCATTGCAAAATTTCCTTCTGCATTTTCAAAATCAATCGGATTAACTTTGTGAGGCATTGCTGATGAACCTACTTCACCCGCCACAATAACTTGTTTGAAGTATTCCATTGAAATATATTGCCACATATCTCTCGAGAAATCAATAAAAATTGTATTAATTCGTTTCAAATTATCCAAAATACTCGCTAATCCATCATAAGAATCAATTTGAGTAGTGAAAGAAAGTCTTTTTAAACCTAATACTTCATCAACAAATTTTTCAGAAAAATGCAACCAATCTACGTTCGGATAAGCAACATAATGCGCATTAAGATTGCCTGTTGCCCCACCAAATTTAGCGTTATAAGGTAGATTTGTCAATAAATTAAGTTGTGATTTTACTCTTTCTGTAAAAACACGCATTTCTTTTCCTAAACGTGTAGGCGTGGCAGGTTGTCCATGTGTATGTGCCAACATAGGTACATCAAACCATTCTTTTGCTTTATGTTCTAATTTCCTGACTACATTTTTAATTTGTGGCAAATATACTTTTTCTAAACTTGCTTTCAATAAAAGGGGAATGGCAGTATTGTTAATATCCTGAGAAGTTAGTCCAAAATGGATAAATTCTCTGTATTTTTGTAGCCCTAATACTTCAAATTCTTGTCTAAGATAATATTCAACTGCTTTGACATCATGTTTTGTTTTTTGTTCAAAATTTTTGATTAAAAAAGCATCAGCAGCAGAAAATTCTTGAATTATTTGTCGTAATTCTTCATATTGTGATTTATCAAAATCTGATAGTTGAGGTAAATTCAGTTCACAAAGTGCTATAAAATATTCAATTTCTACCAATACTCTGTATTTCATCAAACCAAGTTCAGAGAAATATTTAGCCAAAGGTGCGATTTGTTCACGATAACGACCATCAAGTGGAGAAAGTGCTGTTAAAGGAGAGAGTAATATGCCTGCCATATTATTTTAATTTTAATTATAGGCACAAAAATAATATAAAATATTTAACTTACCAAAAATAAGTGTTTTTTTTATTTTATCTATTGAGCAAAATAAAAAATTATTGCACCAAACTTCCACTTATTCTTAGAAGGTTAATTTCTTGTACTTTTAATTGAAAATTTAATGATAAAACACGATTTTGAATTTCTAAAAATGTTTGTTGTGCATCACGAAATTCTAAAGCAGTAATCCTACCTAATTGAAATTTTTCTACTGTAATATCTAAATTTTGTTTAGTAATTATTACATTTTCTTGCTCTATTTTTAATAGTTGTAAAGAAGTTTGGTATTGCTCAAAAGCTTGTGCTAAAGCAGTTTCTGCATCTAATAAAGTTTGTTCTACATTGGCTTGTTGTCTTTTTTGGGCAATGATTGCGTTTTGGATATTTCTTTGTCTTTCATAACCATCAAAAATCGGAATCGTCATTGTAAGTCTACCATTCAGCCCATAATTCTGATTTGTTCTCAAAATCCCTGCTCCTGCCACCGCATTTGCATAATTATAACCTGTATTAAAATTGATGCTTGGTAATAGTTGTCCTTTTGTAATCTGTGTGTTGATTTGTGCAATATCGCTTTGTTTTCGTTGTAGAAGTAGTTGTATATTTTGCGTTTTGAGATTTTCTAATAACTGATTATAGCTAATAACAACATTGGGCGGTAGATTATCACTTACTTCAAATTCGGTTTGAACAGGTTTATTCAGTATTTGATTGAGTGCTATTTTACTCATTTTAACTTGTTGTAATTGTTGAATAAGATTAGCACTATCTCTTTTTGCGTCTATTTGTGCGCGTAAATAGTCATTTTTTGACATTGCTCCTAACTCATATCTATCTTTAGCAATTCGCACTCTTTCTTGTGAAATATTAAGATTTTCTACTAAAACTTTTGCATTTTGTTTATTTTGAATAATATTACAATAATTAATAATAGTATTTGCTGTAATATTTTCAATTTGTAATCTTAAACTCAATTGTGTAGTTTCTTTTTGTAACCCTAAAATTTGATAAGTACGTTGTCCAGTCAATCCATTAAAAATTAACCAATTCATTGTTACACCAATATTTCCATTTCGATTGATTGCATTATTAACATTTTGAGAACTTCCTGTAATAAATTCTTGTCGAGCATTGATAATACTTCCACCATAATCAATATTACCTACAATGGTAGGTTGTAAACCTGCATTGCCTTTTTGATGATTATTTTGAGCAGTTTGTTGGTCTAACTTTATGACTTGAATAGAAAGATTTTGGGACAATGCTGTTTGTAAAACTTCATCAAGTGTTAAAATTTGTGAGAATAAGGCAAAAGACAATGAGAAACAAAAAATGAAAAGAAGTATTTTTTTTAACATAAAATAGTTGTTGATAAACTTTTAAAATTATTCTAATACAACGTTTTTAAACTTAAATTCTCTTATAAAATAAGAAAATTAACAGAAAATTAAAAAAATACTTTCACAGAAATCTAATCTCTAAAGCTATTCTCTTGTTCGTTATCGATTTTTACGTTGTTATCATTCACAATAGGCGAAGTTTTAGTTTTTATTTGATTGTATGTATTGTCAATTTCACCTCTGCTTACACTCAAAATAATTCCCAAAGAAAGCCCTGTAAACAACAAGGAAGTTCCCCCCATACTTATAAAAGGCAAAGGTACACCTGTGATAGGTGCAACGCCAACCGCAACACCCATATTGAGCAATGCTTGCCCTACTAAACTAAAAGTAAGCCCTGCAGCCAAAATACCACCAAAAATAAAATTAGTATTACTGACAATTACCATTCCCCGATTCAATAATAATAGATATAAACCTAAAACTATTATTCCGCCCAACAAACCATACTCCTCGATAATTATTGCATAAATAAAATCAGAAAAAGGATTGGGTAAAAAATTTCTTTGGTCACTATTGCCTGGTCCTTTTCCTAAAAAACCACCTGTACTTACCGCAATATAAGATTGGTCAGATTGAAAATTATTTTCAGTGTTATAGCCTAAAAAAGAACGCACACGATTAGCGGCTGTATCACCACGTTGTCCTAAAGCCAAAGCAATAGATATTGCAATAAAACCGACCATTGCCATCAAGCCTAATTGTCTGAGTGGAATACGACCAATATACATCAGCAAAAAACTTGTAGTAAATAATAATATTGCATTTGATATATTTGATAGACCAATTAACATACAAATAATCCCTGACCATAATAAAATAGGTAATATTGTTTCATTAAAATCAGCTACTTTTCCTTGTCTTTTTGAAAGCATTGTAGCAATATTAGTAATTAAAGCCAATTTTGCAAAATCAGAAGGCTGAAAACTTGCTCCAATCAAAGGAATTGTCAACCAACGATTTGCCTCATTGATATTCATTCCAAAATACCAAGTAAGCATCAACAATGGCACAGATAAAAGTAATGCAAAACGAGAAATTTTCGCGTAATATCTATAATCGATACGATGTGCCAGCCACAAAACAGCAAAACCTGCTAACATCAAAAAAATATGTTTGAATAAATAATGAGTATTACTTTTTTCATTTTTAAAAGCAATTGTGCCTGTTGCACTATACACAACCAACATACTAATCAATGCCATCGCAAAAATAACTAACCATAAAATTCTATCACCTTGAAAATATTTATCAAACCAAACAGGATATTCGATTGAGCTTGTATTTTGCGTTTTTTCTGTATATGAATTTTCCATTATTTTTTATTATGAATGATTTTTTTGAAGTTGTTAATTAAAAATTAAAAACAACTTTCATCAATAAAATATTTTCTTACATTTTTTGCAAAAATAAATAAAAATTATTGCATTGTCAATAAAAATACTAAATATTCTTTTTAGCCTATACCTATACAAGTCATAGTGTCTGTTTTTAAGTATTTTTGGGCTAATAAAAGCAATTCTTCAGGTGTGATTGTTTGAATTTTTTTGATGTATTGATGATAATAATTATAATCTAAATCTGCAAAATAAACATTTTTGAATAAATCAGCCAACTCAAAAGAAGTGTTAATGCCATCTGCAAATTTACCCAATAAATAATTTCTAACAGTGGCGAGTTCAGTAAGGGAAACCAATTCTGTTTGTAAAATTTTTGCTTCTTTGTGAATTTCAGTTAATACATTTTGATAAAATTCTTTTTTTACATCAGCCAGAATAACATAATAACCTGCATCCATAACAGGCACTAAAGCGGCACTGATTCCATAAGTATAACCTTTATCCTCTCTTATATTTTTCATTAATCTTGATCCAAAATAACCACCAAAAATGGTTGTGAGTATTCTCAATGGAATATAATCTTCATGTTTTTGATTGAATAATATTTGCCCTATACAAAATGAAGTTTGTACTTTATCAGCAATGTCCAAATAAAATTCTTTTTTTTCTTGTAAAATCGGAGTTTTCCAGCCTGACACTTTACTTTGTGGTTCAATTTTCCTTTCTCCAAAAATATTTTCTACTATTTCGATTTCATTATTATCAAATTTTCCTGTCAAGAATATTTCAAAAGGTTTTTTATCAATATTATCTTTAAAATATTGTATTAAATCTTCATTTTTTATTTTTTCTATGTCCTCAACTTGTGTAGTTTTACCAAAAATATGCTCAATTCCAAACAATTTTTCTCTAAAATGTTGCCTCGCAATAAAATTTGTTTTTTCTAAATTTACCAATAAACTTTGTATTGTTTTTTTTTGATTAATTTGCCATTCTTCAATAGGAAAATTACAGTTTTGTAGTATTTCATTTAAAAAAGAAAGTATATTTTTAAAATATTTTCTTAATACAAAAATACTCAATGTAATATGCTTTAAATCGGTACTAATATCATAATAAGCACCTAATTCATCAAAATATTCATCGATTTGATGAGCATTGTATTTTTCTGTGCCTGCCAAAAGCATTTTAGCTGTAGCTGCCGCAACACCTTTATGTGTTTCATAGTTAGTACCTGCCAAAAAAACAATTTCAAATTTGATAATTTCTTGTTCACCTACGCTCAATGAATGAATTAAAACACCATTTTTTAATTTTTTGGTTTGCATTGGCAAAATATCAATGGTATCTATGATTTGAAAAGATGGAGGAGTTGTGCGATTGAGCATAAATATTTTTTGTTAAATATTAAAATAATTTTACAAAAGTAGCAAAATTTTTGATTATATTTGATTATATTTGTAAGTATTTTTAATATTTTTAGATAATATATTGGAAATCAACCATTTTTTAAATAAATACTTGAAATAAATAATTTTTGTAATAGGCAAAACAAATTTATTTATCTCTTAGTTTGGCATTTCATAGCATACATTCATCAATAAAAATAAAAATAAAAAAATAATGATAAAAAAAGAATTTATTTTAGAAGAGAATAAAAGCAGATTTGTGCTTTTTCCTATCAAACACCCTGAAATTTGGGCAATGTACAAACAAGCGGAGGCATCTTTTTGGACGGCTGAGGAAATTGATTTAGCACCTGATTTGAAAGATTGGGAAAACTTAAATAAAGGTGAAAAACATTTTATTTCTCATGTATTAGCGTTTTTTGCTGCAAGTGACGGCATTGTAAACGAAAATTTGGTGGTCAATTTTATGAAAGAAGTACAATTGCCTGAAGCACGTTGTTTTTATGGTTTTCAAGTAATGATGGAGAATATTCACGCTGAAACTTATTCACTTTTGATTGATACTTACATCAAAGACAATCAAGAAAAAGATAGGCTTTTTAATGCAATGGATAACCTTGAATTTGTGAAGAAGAAAGCAGATTGGGCTTTGAATTGGATTGAAAGTCCTAATTTTGCAGAGAGATTAATTGCATTTGCGGTAGTAGAAGGTATCTTTTTTTCGGGGAGTTTTTGTGCTATTTTTTGGCTCAAAAAACGTGGTTTGATGTCTGGTTTAAGTTTTTCAAATGCTTTAATTTCGCGTGATGAAGGCTTGCATTGTGATTTTGCTTGTTTATTGTATAACAAATATATTGAAAATAAACTACCAAAAGAAAGAATTTTATCAATTATCAATGAAGCAGTTGAAATTGAAAAAGCCTTTGTTACAGATTCTTTGCCTGTAGATTTGATTGGTATGAATAGTCGTTTGATGAATCAATACATTGAATTTGTGGCGGATAGATTATTAAGAGAATTAGGTTTGAGTAATCATTATAACGCAACTAATCCTTTTGATTTTATGGAATCTATTTCATTACAAGGAAAGACTAACTTTTTTGAACATCGAGTAAGTGAATATAAAAAAGCAGGTGTTCCTACATTTGCCTTAGATGAAGATTTTTAGTGAGAAATTAAAAACGTTTGAAAGTAGCAATTCTATTTTCAAACGTTTTTTTATATTTACAAAAAAGCACACGGATAACACAGATTTTACGGATTTAAACGGATTTTTTGGTGCTTTTTATACTTTTAAATGTGAGTTCGGGATAATAATTGTTAAAAAAAGTGTGTGATTTTTCATAAAATGCGGTCAGACCTCCGTAAACTACGGTACAGACCGCGTTTTATGAAAAA
>RDZP01000156.1 GCA_004294005.1 Cytophagia bacterium | reverse complement strand
CAACCCGACACTATCGGCTCAAGACTTTTATCGAATATTAATGCATCACTTCCCGAATCTCAAAACGTGAGTGAACACCACCCAGAGTTTTTACAATCTTCAGCTACGGTTGATTTAAACATTGTTGCCCTTGCCGATGTTTGGATAACTTTTGTTAGCGAAGGGGCAGGTTATCAAAATACTTTAGGCTTTTACACATACCCTACCGGTAACCCACCACGAAGCGAAGCCGATATTTCAAATATTAAATATATATTTCCTAACGCATCTTTACCAAACTCCGATGGTAACTTACTTTCGGGTAGTAAGGTTAACATAGGTAGATTTTCCCCTGGTACATCAATTGGGTTTGTTGTGCTAGCAAATGCTTGGGATTATAATTCACGAACTGTTGACCAAAATGCCAATAGGTTTTATACAACATCGGCTTGCAACCCCGAAACAAATAATGAGTTAAAAAAACACTCTGTTTTACTGTTTGATGATATATTAAATATATTTTTAATTGGTATGGACGATCAAAATAGAGAGCAAGGAAGCGACAATGATTTAAACGATATTTTGTTTTATGCCTCCTCAAACCCTGTTACGGCTATTTCGGGAAGTAATGTAAGGGCTATTGATATCCCAACTGATACCGATAATGATGGTGTAACAGATACCTACGACGAGTTCCCAACCGATGCAAGCAAAGCCTATACCAATTACTTCCCCTACCAAAATAACTTTGGTACCCTATTGTTTGAAGACTTATGGCCAGCAACTGGCGATTATGATTTAAACGATATGGTAATTGGCTATAAATATAAATATATTACCAATGGGCAAAACGCCGTTACTGAATTAGAAGCTGATTATATAATTAAAGCAGTAGGCGCATCATACATTAATGGATTTGGGGTTGAGTTTCCGTTCGCAAGCAGCCTTATAAGTAATGTAACAGGTCAGCGTTTAATAAGTAACTATATAAAGCGTAATGCAAACGGAACCGAGCAAAACCAAACCAAAGCGGTTATTATTCCATTTGATGATTATAATGCACTAATTAAAAGACCAGGTGGATTTTATATAAATACCGAAAATAGTGCAAATGCGCCAAAAGTTACTAGCGAAACTGCACATATTACCATTGCTTTTAATAACCCAATTCCGGCTGCAGTTTTTGGTACACCACCATTTAATCCATTTTTAATAAGCAATAAAAGAAGGGGCTACGAGGTACATTTACCTGGCCAAACCCCCACTAATTTAGCTGCCTCAAATTTGTTTAATACTTTACAAGACAACTCACAGCCAAGTATTGGCTTATATTACAAAAGCAAAGATAGCTGGCCTTGGGCTTTACATTTTATGGAATCTTTTGATTATCCATCAGAGGGCAACGCAATAAATAAAGCTTATACGCACTTTTTAGAATGGGCAAAAACTGGTGGAAGTGCATACCCTGATTGGTATTTAAACACAGGTAACAATAGAAATAACCAGTTTATATACAATAAATAAAATAAGGCGAGCACCATACTATCTGGTGCTCGTTTTTAATTTCTAACCTTAAATATATCTATTAAATTTCTAAATAAAATCCTTTAAAAAGCATGTGAAATGATATTTATGCACAGCTTATTTCAACTAAAAAAATAATAGTACTTTTTTAATTTTTAAGTATAATAACTCCAATTTATCTTTTAAAAAACGAAAAAATTGCATTTTTAAACATTTTAGAATTGTGCGTTAGTTTTTTATAAATTTTATTTTTGCCTATGCTACTAATCAGTAAATTATCAAAATTTTGTCTTAAAAACGGTATATATAAATTAAAAAAATATTATAAAGCACTCGTTTTTTGCTAACCATTATATTGTGATAAAAAAAATAATTAATAGTAACACAGCTTGGTCACTTTCATCGAACGGTTTAATAGCTATATTAGGCTTTATTAACTTAGGTTTTATTGCCCGCCTATTCTCGCAAGCCGATGCTGGTATGTGGTTTATGTTATTAACTGTTTACACTTTATTAGAAATGCTTAGAAGCGGTTGGGTACAAACACCATTTGTTAGATTTTATATACTTGCCAATGGTTACACCCAACAATTAAAACTAGTTGCAGCCGCTTGGCAATTGTTAATTGTTATTACACTAATAATATCTCTTTTTTTAATTCCTTTAATTATTTTCAATTACCAAATATCGCCCGCTTTTAAATTAGCTCAAAACTACACGTTACTGTGGCTTATTTCGGCATTGCCCTACCAACTAGTACAGTGGCAATTACAGGCCAAAAGTATGTTTAAAAAATTAGCAATTATTAGGCTAGTTTTTACTTTATGCTTTACGGTTATATTATTGCTACAAGCAAAGTATAAATTAAGTATAAACAGTTTGGCTTTATCATATGCTTTAATACAATTTTTGGTTGGCCTAACTGCTGTTTTGGGGGGTTGGTTAAAATTTGGTATTTGGCAAACTAAACTCTATAACGAAAGAAAACAATTATCAAACTTTGGTAAATATAGTATGTTTACAATGATAACAGCCAGTTTGTTACGCAGTTCCGACCAGTTTTTAATAGCCACCTGGCTTGGCCCTGCGGCGGTTGCTATGTATGCTATACCACAAAAATTAATCGAGGCTATTGAAATTCCAGTACGTTCATTTGCATCAATAGCGGCAGCAAAGGCAACCATTTTGTATAAAGAGAATCAATTTTTAACCCTTCGTTTATTTTTTTATAGAGAATGTGGTATGCTGTTAGCAATTATATTGCCTGTTATATTGCTGTTTTTTTTCTTCCCAACTTTTATTGTAAACTTATTAGGTGGCAGTAAATATGAGTCATCGTCGATATTGTTACAAATTTTTTGTGGGTATGCCATATTAATACCGCTTGATAGGTATTGCGGCGTACTTTTAGATGCTGGAAATAAACCGCAAAAAAACACACTTAAAGTGGTTTTAATGTTATTAATTAATGTTATTGGCGATATAGCAGCATTGCGCCTTGGTGCTGGTATTTACGGCGTAGCAGCGGTATCAACTGTTACTTTTATGTTCGGCATTATTGTAGGATGGTACCAACTTAAAGATATTCTGCAAAGCCTATCGGCCAAATTATTGTGGCAACAAGGTGTTATTATTAATCTAAAAGCTTTAAAAAAATAAACCTCGTATTGGCGTGATAGAAAAGAACTTATATTTAAACTTTATCCAAAAAGGCGGCCTTATTTTATTTGTAAGCGTATTATTAGGTTTTGTTATTTCACAGTTAGGCTTTGTAGGGGCAGGTGCATTAGTTGCCATACCTATTACTATATTGTTTTTGGTATTGCTATTCAAAAACCCCCACCACGGCTTATACGCTGTAATGTTTATTGGCTTTTTCGCCAACGGTGTTTCTAGGTACTCGGCTGCCCCCATAGGTCTTAGCGTTGATGTTGTATTACTGCTAACATTAATAGTAGGGCTTATAAAATCAAATAATAACGATAGAAAGAGGCTAAACAATCCATTTGTATATGGTATTGCTATATGGGTTGGGTTTACCATATTTGAAATTATAAACCCACAATCAAAAAGTATTTCGGCTTGGTTTTTTGCAGTAAGGGGAACTTCATTATATATGATACAACTAATAATATTAACAGTATTATTAATGAATAGCGAAAAAAAACTAAACACTTTTTTAAACATTTGGATTGGATGGTCGGCTTTAGCGAATTTGTGGGCAATGAAGCAAGTGTATCTTGGGTTAAACAATGCCGAACAACAATGGTTAAATGCTGGTGCATTTAAAACCCATTTACTCTTTGGCAAACTTAGAGCTTTTTCTTTTTACTCTGATGCCGGGCAATTTGGTGCAGCAATGGCCCATATGCTTTTGGTTTGCGTAATATTAGGATTTGGGCCATATAAATTTAAACAAAAAGTAATTTACTGGGGTTTAGGTATTTTTTTTATGTGGGGAATGGCAATATCAGGTACACGCGGAGCCTTGATTATTCCATTATCGGGCATAATGGTTTATTTGCTACTAAGTAAAAACTTTAAAGTTTTAATTATTGGTATAGTTACCGTTGGGCTACTGTTTTCGGCTTTAAAATTCACCACTATTGGCAGCGGCAATTATGATATACAACGAATGCGGAGTGGCCTTAATCCTAACGACCCATCGTTACTTGTAAGGCTTGAAAACCAAAAAAAAATAAGTGCTTATTTAACCAATAAGCCTTTAGGAGGTGGAATAGGATCGGCTGGGTATTGGGGGCAACGGTTTTCTCCAGGTACGTTTTTGGCCGAAACTCCAACCGATAGTTGGTATGTTCGTATTTGGGCAGAAACAGGCATTATAGGGCTTACAATACACCTTACAGTATTATTTGTTTTTATACTAACGGGGTTAATTGCTATATTTAAAATGAAATACAATATTAAAAACCGCCAAACGGCAATTGCTCTATTTGCCGGCTTTGTAGGTATTGCACTTGCAAGCTATGGTAATCAGGTTTTAGGGCAAACACCTACAAGTGTAATGGTTTTTATGAGTTTAGGGTTTATTTGGCTACTTTACAAGTGGGATATACCGTTAAAAAACAGCACTTTACCTTAAAATACTTTCAATGAATAATGCAATTAATCTCCCATTGGTTTCAATTATAACTGTTAATTATAATACAGCCCAAGTAACTTTAGAGTTGCTACATTCGCTCTCTAATATTTCCTACACTAATGTTGAAATTATAGTAGTTGATAACGCATCAACCCAAAACTGCGATAGTATTCCGCAACAATTTAAAAATATTACTTTTATAAAAAACCCCCTAAACCAAGGTTTTGCAGGTGGAAACAACAGAGGTATTGAAATAGCAAAAGGAGAAATTTGTTTGTTAATTAATAACGATACCGAAGTAGAGCCTAATTTTTTAGAACCTATTGTTAACCTTTTTCAAAAAAATGCCAACATAGGTATTGTAAGTGCAAAATTGTTGTATTATAATACAAAAAACGTTATTCAGTATGCTGGCGGTACGCCCATTAACCCATTTACTGCCCGCGGAAAGTTTATTGGCACAGGTGAAACAGATACAAATAAGTATTGCGTAGAAGAAAAAACGTATTTAGCCCACGGTGCAGCAATGGCTATACATAAAAAAGTGTTTAACAAAATTGGCTTATTACCCGAAATGTACTTTTTATATTATGAAGAACTTGATTTTTGCGAACACGCTCAAAATGCAGGTTTCGAAATTTGGGTTCAACCCAAATCGGTGGTTTACCATAAAGAATCTATGAGCGTAGGCAAACTAAGCAACTTAAAAGTTTACTACCAAACCAGAAACAGGTTATTGTTTATACGAAGAAATATTTTTGGTTTTAAAGGACTTATAAGTAGGATATTTTATATATTCGTTTCAATACCAATTACAATTATTAGATACTTACTTGCCAACCAAAAACAATACGTTATAATGGTTTTAAAAGGCTTAGTTTGGAATTTTAAATATAAAAACCAACCCAATTTATGATGCTATACTTACATGTTGCTATATTTTTTTTATCTGTTACAGTTTTTATAGTACTTGCGTTGCAAGGGCTTTATCTTTTTATTTTTGCAATTGCTGGCTGGCTGGTTAAAGAAAAAAAATATGCTACTGCTAAAGATATAGGCTCTTTTGTAATATACATACCATCTTACAAAGAAGATAGTGTAATTGTTGAAACCGCAAAAGCGGCTTTAAACATAAATTATCCAACCCATAAGTTTCATATTGTGGTAATTGCCGACTCGCTACAAGATACGACTTTAAAAGCATTAAACGCATTGCCCATACAGGTTGTAAAAGTAGATTTTGAGAAAAGTACCAAAGCTAAAGCCTTAAACGTTGCGTTACAGCAAACCCAACTTGTTTATGATTATGCGCTAATTTTAGATGCTGATAATGTTTGTGATAGCCATGCACTTTATAAATTAAACAATGTTTTAAATGCCAATTTTGCAGTAGTACAAGGCCAACGATTAGCAAAAAACACCAACACTTCGTTTGCGTTGTTAGATGCAATAAGCGAAGGTATTAACAACCACATATTTAGAAAAGGACATGTTGCTTTAGGTTTATCGGCGGCCATTATAGGCTCGGGTGTGGCCTTAAATTTTGCACTTTTTAAGTCTATTATGCCACAAATAACTGCCATTGGAGGGTTTGATAAAGAGATGGAATTGCAGCTTTTACGCAAGCGTATTAGATTTGGATACGCCCAGCAAGCGTTAATTTACGATGAAAAAATAACCCAACAAGCGCATTTCGAAAGCCAACGTCGCAGGTGGCTTTCGGCACAATTACACTATATGCAACGTTATTTTTTAGATGGTTTTGTGCAACTGTTTAAAGGCAATTTCGATTTTTTTGATAAAGTTATACAAACCCTTTTATTACCTCGTATTTTAATTATTGGTATAATGCCAATAATGGCTTTACTTTCAATAGTAATTCCAACTAGTTTATCACCAGTATATTGGTTTTTTTTGTGGATTATTACTTATTTTTCCATTTTTATAGCTATCCCCAAATCATACTTTAATAAGCAATTATTAACCGCTATTTTTTCTTTACCTGTTGCCTTTTTAAGTATGTTTAAGTTATTTTTTAAATTAAAAGGAGCAAACAAAACTTTTATACATACCCCACACGGCGAAACCAATAATCAAAAAACAATATGAAAATTGCCATTGAAGCACAACGGTTATTTAGGGCTCGCAAACATGGTATGGATGTAGTTGCTTACGAGTTTTTGCGTAGATTACCCGCCCTAAATGATAGCAACCAATACCATATTATAGTTAAAAACGATGTAGATAATTGTATTGAACCGAGTGAAAATAAATTTATACACCCATTAAAAGCAATATTTTATCCATTATGGGAGCAGTTTTTACTCCCTAGTTTTTGCAAAAAAATTAATATAAGTGTATTGCATTGCACTGCCAATACCGCTCCTGTTTTTTATAAAAAACCGCTAATTTTAACCCTACACGATATTATATTTTTACAACAAAACAACTTTAGTAACAAGGGAAGCTGGTACCAAAGCTTAGGCAATACCTACCGCAGCCTAGTAGTGCCAATTGTTGCAAAAAA
>RDZP01000001.1 GCA_004294005.1 Cytophagia bacterium | reverse complement strand
TATTCTTTCAAATTAAAAAAATTATTTTAAACATTTTTCATAAAACGCGGTCTGTACCGTAGTTTACGGAGGTCTGACCGCGTTTTATGAAAAATTACACACTTTTTTGAACAATTATTATCACGAACTCACGTTTTTTTATTGTTTCGATTGATAAATATTATTAATATAATTTAAAAAAAGAAGCATTTTTTGTAATTTTGTACTTAAAATCAAAATTTCAAAATATGCTTCTTCCTTCAAAAAAAGTAACTCACAAAAATTAGTGTTCTAATGCAGCCAAATATCTTTCTGCATCTAAAGCCGCAATACAACCCGAACCTGCTGCAGTAATTGCTTGTCTATACGTTTTGTCTTGCACATCTCCACAAGCAAAAATACCTTCTAAATTAGTACGACTCGAACCTTTTTCTGTAATTAAATAGCCTTGTTCGTCCATTTCTAAGAAATTTTTAAAAATTTGTGTGTTAGGAGTATGCCCGATTGCCACAAAAAAGCCGCTTATATTTTCTAAAAGAGTAGTTGTTTTGTTTTCAATATTGATAACTTCTACCGCTTCTACCAATTCTTTTCCAATGATTTCTTTGGTTTCTGTATTGTATAAAATTTCGATATTTTCTTTATTTTTTACTCTTGCTTGCATTATTTTTGATGCACGCATTTCATCTCTTCGCACAATCATATATACTTTTTCACAAATATTGGCTAAATAAGCGGCTTCTTCACAAGCCGAATCTCCTGCACCTACAATTACAACTCTTTTTTTACGATGAAAAAAACCATCACAAACCGCACAAGATGAAACTCCTCCACCTGCTTCTCTTAGTCTTTTTTCAGAAGGTAAACCTAACCATTTTGCTGATGCTCCTGTCGAGACGATAACCGTATCTGCTTCTATTTGATGCTCATTATCACCTACAACAACCATTTTCTTATCACCCGAAAAATCAACTTTTGTGATAAAACCTGTTCTAATATCTGTACCAAAACGTTTCGCTTGTGCTTCTAAATCTGCCATCATTTGTGGTCCTTGTACGCCTTGCGGATAACCCGGAAAATTCTCAACCTCAGTAGTAAGCATCAGTTGTCCGCCCGGTTCTTCACCTTGGTATAAAACAGGCTTCAAACCTGCTCTTGCAGCATAAATAGCGGCAGTATAACCTGCGGGACCCGAACCAACAATAAGACAATGTATATGTTCCATTTTTAAATTTTTATTTTTTTATTTTGAAACATCTTTTTGAGTAGATAAGTTCAAAAAAAAATGCAAGATATGCTGTCATTATTTAAAATTGTTATATTGAATGCTCTTGTGCAAGCGTGGACGCTCAATGCTGTCAACTTAATTATTTTATCATAAAAAAACATTATAAAAACAAATAAAATATCTTATTTTTTGTTTTAAAATAACATAAAAATATTGTTTTTTT
>RDZP01000155.1 GCA_004294005.1 Cytophagia bacterium | reverse complement strand
TGCAGCTAAATATCTTTTATATTTACCTGATAAAGAAGAACTGAAAAGACAAATTGAAAATATGTAAAATAAAATAAAACCTACATCATAGACTTAAAAGAAGGAAAACAACGTTTAATTAAATAAAAAGAAACTTTTAAATAAAAAAATAAATAATAATGGAACAACTCGAAATCCAAAACATCAACGGCATACAAGTAGTAGATAGCCGTATCATTGCTAAAGGCTTGAATATCAAGCATAGAAATCTTATTGAAACCATCAATAAGTATAAAAATGAACTTGAGCAACTTGGAATACTTCCGTTTGAAACGGAAGTATTAGGCGTAGGTCAGCCTCAAAAATTTTATTTTTTGAATGAATTGCAATGCAATTTTGTAGTAACTTTGAGCCGAAATACACCAGAAGTAGTACAGTTTAAACTTGCTCTTGTAATTGCTTTTGACAATGCCAAAAAAGAAGTAAAATTACTTGAAGAAGTCATCAACGAAAGCGAAAATTACCATTATAAGATAAAAAAAGAGGCTATACTTTTTAGACAGCCTTAGTTTGGTTACTTAAAAGTAAGTAAAGTTATTATTTAATCTTTGCAAACTTCTTTTAGTTCTTTTTCTGTAACATTGTAATTAAATGATTTTGCTATATTCATGTCTTTACAAGCCCTTTGAATGTTACCTAATTTTTTATTTGCCCCTGCCCTGTTATAGTATAAAATACCATAAGGTCGTCTTTCTCCACCTATTCCAGCATTATCATCAAGTATTTTTAATCCTGAATTACAATCTAAAATAGTTTTTTCTAGTTTATCTAAAATTCTATATGCATCAGCACGACAGGCATAAGCATTAGATAGATTAGGTACATAATACCCCTTCTCATTTCGGAAAAAATTATCATCATATCTACCTTTATATTCTTTGAGTGTTTTATCCCACTCATTTTCAATAGATTTAATAAGTTTATCAAAAAAGACTACCCCATCCTCGTTTTTTCGTAAAAAAACTTCTGAGTAACCCATAACACAATACCATAACCACAGGTTTCGTATATTAGCATCTTTTGAGAACCAAGGTAAATTAGGATAATATGAGTAAAAATCTGTTTTAACTTCTCCCTTTAATACTTGTTCTTCCGAGTACTTTGAAAGTTCTTCTTTGCATATGGAAGGTTTATGTAAATCAAAATAAATCATAGCGCGAGTATATTTTGCACATTTTAGGTAATAATTTAGGTTCCAAACGCCTTTTTCATTTTTAGTTTTAGAGAATTCATCTTGTATAAGTATTAGTATCTTTTCAATATTCTGGAGGGCATTATTTGGATTTTTAATGCTCTTTTCAAAATCTTTTTTCAAAATGGAATGTTGTTTTTGAAATTTTTTACTTTGTGAAAGTACCAATGATATAGTCATTGAAAAAAATATTGTAAAAACAGATATCCTCAAGACTTGTGATGATAAAGGCAGGAAAAATAAAATAATTTTTTTCATAATTTTTTTGGGTTTAAATTAAAAAATATACCGCAAATTTTGGTATTTTAAATTTAATTTCCTAATTTTGAGGGTGAATATTTATAACTCATTCGCATTTATATATGGATATGAAAATAGGAGATAAAATCAAAAAATTTAGAGAATATAGGGGATTTAAACAAGAAGTATTAGCTGAAAAATTACAAATGACTCAAGCTGGTTATAGTCGTTTGGAGCGCGGAGAGGTAGATATACCTTTTAGTAGGCTTGAACAACTTGCAAAAGTACTTGATGTACCTCTACGAGATTTAGTAAGTTTTGATGAGCAAAATATGATAACTAATTATATATCAAGTAGTCAATTATTTACAACTAATGGTTCTGTTATAGCGGATAAAGAAGTTTTAGCCAAACTCGAAAAACAATACGAATCCCGAATAGAAGCACAACAAAAGGAAATAGACCGCCTACACAGCCATTTAGAAAAAGCATTAAACAAATAAAATAAGATACAACCTTAAAAAAATAAATAACAATGGAACAACTCGAAATCCAAAAATTAAACGGCATACAAGTAGTAGATAGCCGAATCATCGCTAAAGGCTTGAATATCAAGCATCAAAATTTGATGGAAACCATCAAAAAGTATCAAAGTAGGCTGGAGCAGTTAGGCTCACTCACGTTTGAAACCGAAACGAGAAAAAGAGCAATAGGTGGAACAACTGTAAATTTTTGCTATCTCAACGAATTGCAATGTAGTTTTGTAGTAACTTTAAGTAGAAATACTGAAGAAGTAGTCGATTTTAAACTCTCTTTGGTAATTGCTTTTGACAATGCCAAAAAAGAAGTAAAATTACTTGAAGAAGTCATCAACGAAAGCGAAAATTACCTTGAAAAAAAACGTCTTTATTATCAAAAACAAGGTTATAGTGATGTTTGGATTGAAAAAAGACTGAAAAGTATTGAGGTAAGAGATGAATTAGAAGGCATTTGGAGAGAACGTGGCATCAATTCTACTCAACAATATGCAGTCCTTACAAGTATCATTTCTAAAGGTACTTTTGGCATTACTCCCAAACAACATAGCGAACTCAAAGGCTTAAAAAAACAATCTCTGCGTGATAATATGACTCGCCTCGAACTCGCTTTTATGATTTTGGCAGAGGAAGCAACCGCAGAATTTACAGAAGCACGCGATGCCCAAACTTATCAAGATATAAAAGAATGTGCCACAGATGGCGGAAATATTGCAGGAAATGCTCGTTTGGAACTTGAAACACAAACGGGAAGAAAAGTAGTGAGTACTTTGAATTTTTTACCTGAAAATCGTTCATCTTACCAAATTCCTAAGAACACAAAATAAGAATGAATAATCTAAAAAACTAATATGGTTGGTAGTGTTCAAAAAGACAAAAATATTACAAGTACAGCACTACCAAATAAAATTATATTTCGTCTAACTCAAACCAAAAAAGTGTACCTTCATTTATTTTACTTTTTACAAAAATATGGGTTTGATGTGCTTCAATGATATGTTTCACAATAGCCAAACCAAGCCCCGAACCACCTTTTTGTTTTGTTCTGCTTTTTTCAACTCTATAAAATCGCTCAAAAATCCTTTCTATATGTTCAGGTGGAATACCTTGCCCATCATCTTTGATACTAATTTTTATTTTTTTATTTTGTTGTGTGATTATTACTTCTACTTTTCCGTTTTCTTTTCCATATTTAATGGCATTTGTAATCAAATTGATAAAAACCCTCAACATTTTTTCTGTATCTACTTCCACAAAAATATCTTCATTTTCAGGCTCAAAAATACAATAAATTTTTTTCTCTCTTGCTTTTTCTTCTACTTGTTCAAATGCTCTATCTATCAAATTAATAATATTTACTTTTTGCTTTTTCATGACAATAATATGCGTTTCTAATTGTGAAAGTGTGAATAAATCTTCTACCAATCCATTTAATCCGTCCAAACTATTAGCGGCTTTTTGTAAAAATTTGTGTCTTACTTCAATATCATCAACCGCCCCATCTAACAATGTATGAATAAAACCTTGTGCTGCAAAAATAGGCGTTTTTAATTCGTGAGATACGTCAGCCAAAAATTCACGCCTATAAGTGCCTAATTCTTCTAATTTATCGATTTCCTCTTGTTTATTTTGAGCATAATGATGTAGTTGTTCGTTGAGTTTTTGGATAGGTGTAATGTTTGAAACTTTTTTTTTGTGTAATTTAAAGTCTTTTTTTTTCATCTTTGCTAACATATTATAGGCTTCATTGATTTCACCTAAAACTAAAAATTCTAAAGTAAAATAACTCAAAATAAAAGCAGACGACAAACTAATGCCAAATGCAATAAATAAAATTGGAAAATTAGCCTCTTTTATCAACGAAATAAAAGCAGTGGTAATCAAAGCCACCGAAAAAGCCAATAAAAATGAAATTAAACGAGAACTAAAACGCATAAAAAATGAAAAATAAATAAAAAAAAATTAGTTTAATCCAACTATCTGAATTAAACTAAATTTGATACAAAAAATTAAGCGTACATATCTACATATCCACCCAAACCTATGTTAGAGCCGATGCCTGATGCTACAAAATGCCAGCCATCTTCTTCTAATCGCAGTTTTCCAAACTCCATATCAGTATATCCATTAAATTCAGCATCTAAATCATAACGCAAAATCTCTCTTTTACTTTCCACATCTACCAATCTAACATAAGCCTCTTTTAATAATCCAAAAGTATGTCTTCTTGCTTCTGCTTCGTGAATACTTACAGTTATCAAAATTTCTTTGATATTCGAAGCAATCAAATCCAAATTTGCCAATATCATTTCATCATCATCATCTCCTGCACCTGTGCGGTTGTCGCCTGTATGTTGGATAGAGCCGTCAGGTGATTTGAGATTGTTATAAAATACAAAATATTCTTCTTGTGGGAGTTTTCCATTGTTTCCTAACAAAAAAACAGAAGCATCAAGGTCTAATGTATTGCCACTTTTCATTTCCCAACCCAAGCCTATCATCATTTTTTTGAGGGCTGGTTCTTTTTTTGTGAGGTTAAAAGTACCTCCTTTTTTAAGCGAAATTGCCATAGAACAAAATTTATTTTTTATGAATTATTATTAAAAAAGTCGTTTATTTTTTTATCTTTGTCATCATTTTTTTTGGTAAAAAAATCGTCAATTTTTTCATTTTTTGATGAATTTTCTTGGTTGAAAAAAGTTTCAATTGTATCTTTTATTTTGCTTTTCTCTTCTAACTTTTCAGTTGTGTTCTTTTTATTTTTATCTTTTTCTTCAAAAAAGTTTTGAAATTTTTTAGATTGATTGATAATTTGTTGTTCTTTTTTTTGTTGATTTTCTTTTTCAATTTCTTTTTCTAATTGATTTATATCTATTTTTTGAATATCAATTTGTTCGTTAAAACTATCTAAATCATTGATTTTTGTGGTCAAGTCGTCTTGTTGTATGAAATTTTCGGCTTGTGTATAAGTGATTTGATTTTCAAAATCATCAGTTGAAATTTGTAATGATTGTAATTTTTGGGTAATTTCTTTTTGTGTCTGTGCTTGTGAAAGTTGTGCAATCAATATCGTCTTTTTTGTTTTGACCTCTACTAATTGCGTATTCATTTTTAATAATTGAACTTCTAATTTCTTCACATTCTGTGTGGCATTTTCGTAAATGCTTTGATAATTTTTGGTGGCAATATCTGCCATATTTTTATCTTCAAGGTATTTTTTTGCTTGATTTTCATTGCCATTTTTCATGGCTTGCATTGCTTTTTGGTATAGACTTTCACTTTTTTCTTGGTGAAAAAAATATGTATTTGTAATTTCGTCTTTATTTTTTTGTGCTTCTATCAATGATTTTTCACAATTTTGAATGGTAATAGCAATATCATTGATGATAATTGCTATTGTTTGTTCTGCTGAAATCTCAGTGGTTTCAGTTTTATTTTCCTTATTCTTTCCAAAAAGTTTTGACCACATATTTTTAATTTTTTATCTCTTTCCAAAAATAGCCGAACCAACTCTAATGTAAGTACTTCCTTCTTCGATAGCAATTTCGTAATCACTACTCATTCCCATCGATATTTCTTTCATAACAACATTTTTTTTATCGATTTGATTTTTAATTTTCTCAAAAAAATCTTTCAAACTTCTAAATTCATTTCTAATTTGGGTTGTATTGTCTGTAAAAGTTGCCATTCCCATCACACCTTTGATACAAATATTTTCCAATGCTTCAAATTTTGAATCTTGTAATAGTTGATAGGCTTCTTCAAAATCAAATCCAAATTTTGTTTCTTCTTCTGCGATATGAATTTGCAATAAACAATCGATGACACGATTGCATTTTTTTGCTTGCTTATTCACCTCTTCTAATAACGAAAATTTATCAATAGAATGAATTAAATGCACAAATTCAGCAATATATTTTACTTTATTGCTTTGCAAAGTACCTATCAAATGCCATTCGATATCTTTTGGTAATGTTTCATATTTTTGCACCAACTCCTGCACACGATTTTCTGCAAATACTTTACAACCTGTTTGATAGGCTTCTAAAATCAATTCAGGTGAATGTGTTTTGCTTACTGCCAATAATTTTGTGGTAGTATTTTTAATTTTTTGATAAAAAAAATCTAAATTATCTTGAATAGCCACTTTTTTTATGTTTTATAATGAAATAATTTGCGTTTGATTTGTTTTGCAAAGATAATAAAAAGATTTGAAACCAAATATAAAAACTTATTTTTGATGTTCTTTTATCATTTTTTCGAGAATATCTTCATAAAAAGGCACATTATTAACTTCCATTGTTCGTTTTCCATTGATGTCTTTAAGCTCCAAATTTAAGTCATCAGAAATATATTTGACTACATTATTTTTATCTACAAAAAAAACAACCATAGGATTTCTACTTTTATGAATACCAAGTTCGTTAAAATATTTTTTTGCTTGCGGAATTATCATCAATTCAAGATTATTTTTTGTAATTACTTCTTTGGTTTTCTCAACTTTTTCTTCACAAAAAGCAATAAAAACAATATTTTCGTTCTTATATTTTTTCTTTAATTCATTTAATTTTGAAAACTCTTGTACTGCATTTTTATCTTCAATATCAAAAAAATAAAGGAACATCATTTTTCCTTTCATTGCATTTGAATTTATTTTTTTACCTTCTAAATTTTTAAGTTCAAATGGAATTAAAGGTTTATTGATATATCTTATTTTAATGGGTGATTTTTTGTTGGTCAAAATAGGATTATTCTTTTTTGCCTGAATGGCTACTAATTTTCCTTGTGATTCTAATTTTTCTTTAATAGCAATAATTTTTGGGTCATTTGCATTCCCAATAATGCGTATTGTATCGTCATCAGTTTGAGCAGTACTATTTATATTTATAAAAAGGTATAAAAATAAAAAAAATGCAAATATTTTCATTTTATTGTAATTGATAAAGTTTTAATTTTTCGCAAAGATAATAAAAAACAATTAAATCAAAAAAATAATTTTTGCTAATGTTTTTGTTGATAAAGAATGATAATTAAATAACTTACTCTTTTTTTCTGTTGTTTATGAATAAAAATCCGCGTTTGAAAATCAGTTTTATCCGCGTTCTAAAACCATAGAACGTTGATGAAACTAATGTAAACAATTTAGACTTTGGACAAAAATACAACGAGTACAAAATCATTATTAAAATTTTATATGTTCTTTACCTTTTTGAGGGCTTTTTTAATGATTACTTTTGGT
>RDZP01000020.1 GCA_004294005.1 Cytophagia bacterium | reverse complement strand
TTCAAAATAAATTATTTTTTTGTACAAGATATATTTTCAAAAGAGTAAAGTTTTAACAAAAAAAAATAAAAATAAAAAAAAACAATCAATTATTTTTTTCTTTTCTTTTTTTGTTGTTATTTTGAATCTGGAAATAAAAAATGAAGGAATAATTTTGAAAAAATCTATCAAAAATTATTATTTATGTAACAAAAAGAACAAAATAAGAACCAAAATGATATGAATTTTATAGAAAAATTATGGCAGGATTTATTTGGTACAACTGATAATCCAAAAAAAATCAATCTTAGAGAAGTATTGATAAGAAATAATTATGAAAAAAAAATATTTCAACAATGGAAAAAAAGCAAAGAAAGACCAAAAATATTAGGTAATATTGCTCAAAGCTATTTTTTAAAACTCAAAGATATAAAAACACCTTTCGAAATCCATTTGTTAAATTCATCAGGAGCAGAAGGTTGGGCTTTGCTCGCAGACGAATCGCTCAAAGAAGATACAATGATTTGTTTGATAGAAGATTTTAAAGAAAAATTATTGAATACTTCTCATTATTATCTTGAAAATAGCGAAAGAAATTGGAATGAAAAAGATGATTTTGTAGAAATAACCGAAAAATATTACTTCAAACCTGATATTCACGCACAAGCAAAAGAAGCACAAATTTGTAATCAACAATATGGAAATATTTTGATGGAATACCAAAAAATTGATACAAAACCAATGTATTTTAAAGTCGTAGCCAATTTTTATAATGATAGTATGTTTACAAAAGCATTGCCTTTTAGAGATTTGACCGATTATTTATGCAGAATATAAAAGTAAAAAATATAAAAAAAACTTTTTTTTTATTGGCAGGTATTTTTTTTATTGCAGGCATTTATTATCCTTTAGGAAAAGCAATTACTACTGAAATTTATTTTACTCGTTTTGAATTGTATTTGGTTGAGTTTTTTATTTTTGTAGCAATATTAAATTTTTTATTTTTATTTTTCGATAATATTTTCTTAAAAATAGCCCACATTTTTTTTAATAGTATTGTTTTTATTTGGATATTTACTTATATGAAAGATATTTTAAATCTTAATGGAACTATACAAATTGGCGGTTATTTTTTTGTGGCGAGTTGTATTTGTATGGTGTTTGCTTATTTGATGAACATTTACAACAAAAAAATAAAATAAAAAAATGAGAATTTGTCTTGCTACACGTAATACACACAAAATAGAAGAAATTAAACATCAATTATCAATGATTGAGTGGACTTCGCTTGATGTAATTGAATGTGAAGATGAACTGCCTGAAACTTACACAACGATTGCCGAAAATTCTGCTCAAAAAGCATTGTTTATTTGGAATAATTATCAAGAAAATTGTTTGTCTGATGACTCAGGCTTAGAAGTAGAAGCACTCAACGGCAAACCGGGCGTAGATTCTGCTCATTATTCAGGAGAAAGAGATGCTGAGAAAAATATTGATTTATTATTAAAAAATTTAGCACCTTTTGAGAACAAAAAAGCAAGGTTTGTAACTGTATTAACTTTGGTGATAGACGGAAAAATTCATCAATTTGAAGGAGAAATCAAAGGCACAATTATCAAAGAAAGAAAAGGAAAAAATGGTTTTGGTTATGACCCTATTTTTGTACCTGAAAATCATTCAACTACTTTTGCAGAAATGACGTTGGAACAAAAAAATGTACTTAGTCATAGAAGTAATGCACTAAAAAAATTACAAGATTTTTTGGATAAGAACGAATAGAAACCAAAAAATACTAAAAATAACAAAATATTAGTACAAAAAAGCAAAGAAAATTATTGCTCTTTTGTACTGATATTTTTTAAATTTCCTTTCTTACGCACTCGCTTGTGTCTCACAAACGAAAGTTGTAACAAATAAGATGCACATCATCAACGACTGCTTGTGGGACACAAGCAGGGGCGAAAAAATATTTTAAACATTTTTCATAAAACGCGGTCTGTACCGAAGTTTACGGAGGTCTGACCGCATTTTATGAAAAATTACACACTTTTTTGAACAATTATTATCCCGAACATACGTTTTTATCCAAAAATTGTTCTCCATAAAAACTATCCAACTATTATTTTTTAAGGATTAATGCTGTAAAGATTACCTCTATTTTTGTGCGTATTTGTAACAAAATTAAAAAAATATTGGTTATTTGTATGTTTTTTGTTAGATTTACAAAAAAAAATTGTTTCTTTGTAAATTAGAACAAAAAAAATATTAAACCTAAAAAATATGTCTATAAAAATTCGCCCTGAAGATGCTTTGAGCTATCATCAACAAGGAAAACCCGGTAAAATTGAGGTCATTCCTACAAAAGCAATGAGTACACAAATGGATTTGGCGTTGGCTTATTCGCCCGGCGTAGCAGAGCCTTGTAAAGAAATTGCAAGAGATAAAAATGAGGTCTATAAATATACCGCAAAAGGCAATTTAGTAGCTGTTATATCGAATGGAACGGCTGTATTAGGCTTAGGCGATATTGGTCCAGAAGCCTCAAAACCTGTAATGGAAGGAAAAGGTGTTTTATTTAAAAAATTTGCAGGCATCGATGTATTTGATATAGAAATTGATGAAAAAGACCCCAAAGCATTCATCAAAATTGTAAAAGCATTAGAACCTACTTTTGGTGGTATCAACCTTGAAGACATCAAAGCTCCCGAATGTTTTGAAATAGAACAAGAATTAAGAAAATTAATGAATATTCCTGTGATGCACGACGACCAACACGGAACAGCCATTATTACTTCTGCTGCTTTGCTTAACGCACTTGAAATTGTGAATAAGAAAATAGATGAAATAAAAGTGGTCGTCAATGGTGCGGGAGCCTCTGCCATCTCTTGCACTCGCTTATATGTAGCGTTGGGAGTGAAAAAAGAGAATATTATAATGTTGGATAGCAAAGGTGTTATTCGCGTTGATAATCCAAATCTTGATGATACAAAAAAGGAATTTGCTACTTCACAAGATTTATACACATTAGAACAAGCCCTTGATAATGCAGATATGTTTTTAGGCTTATCAAAAGGCAATATTCTATCACCTGAAATACTGCTAACGATGGCAAAAAATCCGATAGTGTTTGCCTGTGCCAATCCTGACCCTGAAATTCCTTATGAAATAGCAATGGCTACACGCAAAGATATTATTATGGCAACAGGACGCTCAGACCATCCTAATCAAGTCAATAATGTCTTAGGTTTTCCTTATATTTTTAGAGGTGCATTAGATGTGCGTGCCTCTGAAATCAATGAAGAAATGAAATTAGCAGCTGTAAGAGCCATCGCTCAATTAGCAAAAGAAACTGTACCTGATATGGTTACGAAGGCTTACGGAGAAACTGATTTGGCTTTTGGTGCTACTTATTTAATTCCAAAACCTTTGGATCCTCGTTTGATTACAACCATTTCACCTGCAGTAGCAAAAGCAGCAATAAGTTCAGGTGTTGCTCAAATAGAAATTACTGATTGGGACGAATACAAAATCTCATTAGAAAAAAGAGTTGGTTTGGATAGCAAATTGATGTCAAGAGTAATAGAAGCCGCTAAAAAAAATCCAAAAAGAGTTGTTTTCAGTGAGGCAGACAATCCAAAGATATTAAAAGCCGCACAAATCGTAAAAGATGAAGGTATCGCTATTCCAATTTTATTAGGCAATAAAGAAAAAATAGAAGCAATCATGGCAGCAAGTAAACTTGACTTGGGTGATTGTGTTATTATAGACCCTGATAAAAACGAACAAAAACTACAAGAGTACACACAATTTTACTTTCAAAAAAGACAAAGAAAGGGAGTTACTTTGTATGATGCACAAAGGCAAATGAAAGAAAGAAATTATTTTGGTGCAATGATGGTAGAAAAAGGTGAGGCTGATGCAATGATTTCAGGGCTTACAAAAAACTATCCTCGTGTTGTAAAACCCGCTTTGGAGATTGTAGGAGTTGCACCTAATACAGATATAGTCGCAGGTATGTATGTGATTAACAATGGTCAAAAAACATTATTCTTTGCTGATACAACTATCAACCTTAATCCAACAGCGGAACAACTTGTTACAATTATTGGACTCACTGAAAAGGTAGTGAAAACCTTTGGACACGAACCGCGAATGGCTATTTTATCTTATTCTAACTTTGGAGCGACAAAGGGAGAGGAAGCGGACAAATGCAGAGAAACGGTAAAATTAGCAAAACAAAAATATCCTCATTTGATTATTGATGGAGAGATGCAGGCAGACGTTGCTTTGCGTACAGATATTCTAAAAGAGAATTATCCATTTAGTCCTTTGGCAGAGCAAGGTGCAAATGTATTGATATTTCCTAATTTATCAGCAGGGAATACCGCTTATAAATTATTACAAAGTTTGGGCGTTACAGAGGCGATCGGACCTATTTTGATGGGAATGAGAAAGCCAATTCACGTATTGCAATTAGGTAGTTCAGTAAGAGAAATTATCAATATGGTTGCAATAGCAGTAGTAGAAGCACAAAGTAGATAATTTCCACTTTATTCTGATTAATTTTCTTTTTGTATTTTAATTAAAATAGTACTATTTACTAAGTACAAAAATCATTGTTTAATCTTTTTAATAAATATTGTAGGTATTCAATTAATCAAATACTAAAAAAATATACAATCAATCAAAGTATATCAAAACATCTGACAAATTGAATATCTATTATATATGTTTTAAGTAGTAACATTAAAAAATAAATTATAAAAAATGAAATATTATATTCTTATTATTGTATTGTTTGTTTTAAGTGCTTGTCAAACACAATTTAAAGTTGGTGCTGAATCTGCCCCTAACGTAGATGTACGTCAGTACAAAAGTTTTGCAAAAGAAGTAACCTTATTTGTGGTAAGGAGTAATCCAATTTTGAATAGTCCACTTACAAGACAACGTATAGAAACAGCAATTAACAATGAACTTACTTCAAAATCATATATTAATGATACACAAAGTCCTGAGTTAGTTTATTCTTTTCAAACGCATACACAAAATAAACAAGAAACAACTACTACTAATTCAATGCCTACAATGGGTTGGGGATACTGGGGAATGTATAATAATCCTATGTTTGCTCGCCCTCAAACAACAACAAGAAATTATGAAGAAGCTACTTTAATTATTGATTTTAAAGATAAAAAAACAGGAAAAATCGTTTGGCAAGGTTGGGTAATAGGTGAATTTAATTATGGAAAAGAAACTTTTAATAATCAAATTTCAGAAGCAGTAAAAGATGCTTTGAGTAGATTTCCTTCTAAAAAGTAATTTATTTTTTTATTTATTTAATTTTATATACGATAGAGTACTTATTAAGTACTCTATTTTATTTTTTATATACTATCAATTAAGTTTTTAGTATTGTAAATTAAGTTTTTAATATTATTGATTAAATTTATAGTATTATCAATTAAGTTTTTAGTACTATAAATTAAATTTTAGGTATTATCAATTAAGTTTTAGGTATTGTAAATTAAGTTTTTAGTACTATTAATTAAGTTTTAGGTAGTAATTAGTAAATATAATATACTTTAAGTGGCTCAAAAAAACTTTGCACAAAAATTATGAGTGCAATAAACAAATTTTATAATTTTTGTGTTATTATTGTAAGAAATAAGAAAATAGTAATAAAAATAAAAATTCATGTTCGAAAATTTGAAATATTGTTATTCACTGACCGAATACAAAAGACGAGAAACAATAGAAGTACAAATTGGTGATGTGCCTTTGGGAGCAAAAAACCCCATTCGCGTTCAATCTATGACTACCACTGATACAATGGACACTATTGGTACTGTAGAACAATCTATCCGAATGATAAAAGCGGGTTGTGAATATGTACGAATTACCGCACCAAGCATCAAAGAAGCCGAAAATTTAGGAAATATCAGAAAAGAATTACGCAAAAGAGGATATTTTACACCATTAGTAGCCGATATTCATTTTACTCCTAATGCGGCTGAAATTGCTGCAAGATTGGTCGAAAAAGTACGCATTAATCCGGGTAATTATGTAGATAAAAAACGTTTTGAAATTATCGAGTACAGTGATTCAGAATATCAAGAAGAAATTGAACGCATTAGAGATAAATTTATTCCTTTTCTAAAAATTTGTAAAGAATACGGAACAGCCATTAGAATTGGTGCCAATCATGGTTCGCTCTCTGATAGAATTATCAATCGATATGGTGATAATCCTTTAGGAATGGTTGAATCTGCTCTCGAATTTGTGCGCATTTGTGAAGAAATGAATTTTTATAATATTGTGCTTTCGATGAAATCTTCAAATCCACAAGTAATGGTTCAGGCTTATCGTTTGTTAGTCAATCGATTAGCAAATGAAAAATTACAACCTTATCCTTTGCACTTAGGCGTTACAGAGGCAGGTGATGGAGAAGATGGGCGTATCAAATCAGCGTTAGGAATTGGTACTTTATTAGAAGATGGTTTGGGAGATACGGTCAGGGTTTCATTAACAGAAGAGCCTGAAGCAGAAATGCCTGTGGGCAAAAAATTAGTAGAAAAATATTCAAAAAATTATACTACTCACAATGAAGATAGCGAAAATAGTGCTGTTCAATCTTTTCATCCATTTCAATATCAAAAAAGAAAAACGAAGGAAATAGAGAATTTTGGAAAAGACAATGTGCCACGTGTATTGATTGATTTTAGTCAAATCAAAAATATAGAAATGGTTGATTTTAAAGCATTTGGTTATACTTATTTACCTTTGACAGATAAATGGGGAAGCAATGATACTGCTTCTGATTATGTTTATTTAGGTGATAATCAAATCCCTTTTATGATGCCAAATGGTTTGAAAGCTATTCAAAACTATTCAATTTGGTTAGCAGAAAAAGAAAAGTCTTTTCCTATGCTCAATGTAAATGAGTATTTTAACAATGATAAATTATCAGAAAAATTAAATTTTTTAACACTGAAAGATACTGATTTCAATGCCAATTTAATCCATCATCTAAAAGAAGAAAAAAAACCTTTTGTATTGATAATTAATACAAAAAAACAAAGCAAAATGTCGACCTTACGTGATGTAACTTTGAAATTGGTAGAAAATAAAATCGAATTACCTATCGTTATCAGTGAAAGTTATTTACATTCATTAGACCTCGAAACTTTGCAAATACAAGCCTCAACTGACTTAGGTGGTTTGTTGATTGATGGGTTTGGTGATGGAATTATGCTTAGTTTAGATAAATATCATACAGAAAAAAATCAAAGTTTGGAACAAATTAAAAATGTAAATTCTTTGTCTTTTGGTATTTTGCAGGCGGCACGCACACGTATGACCAAAACGGAATATATTTCTTGTCCAAGTTGTGGACGTACATTATTTGATTTACAAGAAACAACAGCGATGATTAGAAAAAGAACAGACCATTTAAAAGGATTAAAAATTGGAATAATGGGTTGTATTGTCAATGGTCCAGGCGAGATGGCTGATGCTGATTATGGTTATGTTGGCTCTGGAAAAGGTAAAATCACACTTTATAAAGGACAAGAAGTGATGAAAAGAAGCGTTCCAAGTGAAAATGCGGTCAATGAATTAATCAATTTAATTAAAGATGATGGACGTTGGATAGATGTTTCTTAAAATTATTATTTGATTTATAACCAATCTATTTCTTTTTTTTGTTATATTTGCACTGAAAATAATTATATATTGAGCTCAAATAACACGTATTCTTTGATTGTCATACTTTAAAATATTATAATAATATGCTTTATTTTAAGAAACACGAACTTTCACCTGAAAAAGAATGGGTGGTCTTTGTGCATGGAGCGGGTGGTAGCTCGTCAATTTGGTTCAAACAATTAAGAGCATTTAAGCAAGAATTTAATATTTTATTATTAGATTTGAGAGGACACGGAAAATCGAAAGATTTTTTACATAATTATCTCAAAAATGATTATACTTTCAAAGATATTACCAAAGATATTATTGAAGTATTAGACCATAATCAAATCGAAAAAGCACATTTTGTTGGTATTTCCTTAGCCAGTATTATTATTCGAACCTTAGCCGAATTACAACCTGAAAGAATAAAATCTATGACTTTAGGTGGTGCAGTGATTCGCCTCAATGTTCGTTCCAAAATATTGATTACTATGGGTAATTGGATAAAACGATTTGTACCTTATATGTGGATTTATACGCTTTTTGCGTGGGTAATTATGCCTCGTGACCGCCATAAAAAATCACGTTCATTGTTTATTAACGAAGCAAAAAGATTGTACCAAAAAGAATTTTTGAGATGGTATCAACTTACTGCTGAGGTCAATCCCTTATTAAAATATTTTACTGAAAAAGATGTTCCAATTCCTACCTTGTATATTATGGGAGCGGAAGATTATATGTTTTTACCACAAGTAAAAAATGTAGTCAATATTCATCAAACATCTTGGTTACAGATTTTAGATGATTGTGGGCACGTTGTCAATGTAGATCAACCTGAGTTGTTTAATAAATTCTCTATTAATTTTATTAAAAATCCTGATTTATATCTTGAAAAGATATAGATTTTTGCAAAATATTCATAAAATCAATAAAAAAAGTTTTTTTTATAATATCTTTGCATTTATAAATAATTTACAAAATGCAAAAAATTATACTTTTTTTTATTTTTTTATTCTCTTTTATAAAAGTAGCAAAAGGTACAGACACAATTCTTATTAGTGAAAATGAAAGACAATATTTTTTTGGTAAACAAACAAAATATTTGGAAGATAAAAGTAATCAACTTACATTTTCACAACTACTATCTGATAATTTTTCTAATCAATTTAAACCTTTGAAGGGTATCAGTTATGTCTCTAACACACCCAATTCAGGAGCGGTTTGGTTTAAATTTATCATCAAAAATAATAGTAACAAAAATCAAAAATTAGTTTTAAGTTTTATTAAAACAGATCTTTATGAAGCAGATTTATATTTTATAGATAAACAAAATCTTAATCAACACTTAAAAACAGGAACTTCTCTTCCGCCTCATCAAAGAAATTTTAAAAGTTTATCTCCTTCATTTTTAATAGAATTATTTTCCCAAGAAACCAAAGTTTTTTATTTGCGCATTTACAATGTATCATTCCATCATATTTTTCCAACTTTAACAGAGGAAGACCATTTTGAGAGTATGTTATATGATAAATTTGCGTTTTTTGGTTGGTTTTATGGGGTTGTTTTTTTTGTTTTTATTCTTAACTTTATTTTGTTATTGATTCAAAGAAAAAGAAAGATTTTGTATTTTTTGATATATACTTTTTTTACCTTATTGTTTACTGCAAGTATAGATGGTTTTTTATTTATTTATTTTTATCCTTTGATTGCTTGGGCAAATGGTTATCATATTCTTGTGGTGAGTGGTATGTTGGTTTCTTTTTTTTGGTTGTTCATTAAAGAAAGTTTACAAATTAAATCAATCTCTATTTGGGTAGATAAATTTATTAAAATTTCTATTTTTATTGGTGGCATAATTACTATTTTAGGTTTATTAGAACAAGCCTTTGGATTTTGGGTAGGCATCTATAATTTACCTGTTGTTTTTTTGTTGCTATGTTATATTTCTTTTTTGGTATTGTATCATCAAATCAAAGATGGAGCATTGATTTTGACGGCTGTTTGGTTCTTTTTTATTTTAGGTACTTTTAATATTTTGTCATTGCTCAATCTTTTTTCACTTACTGACCTGACAAGATGGAATTTTCATATTTCTTTTCTTTGTGAGATTTTGGTTATGAATTATTTGTTTTTGGTTGATTTACGTAAAAATAAATTAGACTTTTTTGAAAATACAGAAGAAGCACAATCAAAAATCAAAAAGAAAAACATTGATTTAGAGCAAAAAATAGTAGAAAGTAATTCAGAATTAGAAGCAAAAACACAGCAATTAGAGAGTATTTTAGAAAGTAGTCCTGATTATATTTATTCTTTTGATGAAAATCTTAATTTATTGACTGCTAACTTAATGGCTTTAGAAAGAATGAAAACTTATGGATATGCTTTTGAGATTGGACAAAACTTCAAAAATATTTTTCCAGATGAGGTGGCAAATTTTTTTCAACCACTATTAGAAAAAACACTCAAAAACGCAGAAAGAATTAATATAGAAACCAAAGGAAGAAAAGTAGGAAATGCATTTGCTAAATATTATTCAATGACTTTTAATCCTATTTTTTCAAAAGAAAGAAATAAAACAGTTGGTGTTTCTTTGTTTATTAGAGATATTAGTAATGAAATGATTACTAAAAAGAAATTCACAGAAAATGAAAAATTGTTATTGAAAATTTTTGATAGCGCTCCTGATGCTTTATTTTTAATCGATAAAGAGCCTTTTTCTGTTCAAAGATACAATCAAACTGCAAAACAAATGTTCGAGTTAGAAGAAATTGATATTGTAGAAATGCTCAAAAATAATATTCCATTAAACAAAGAAAAACTCAATCAAGTCTATCAATCTATCATCAAACAAAAAGAATGGAGAGATGAGATTAGGTATATTAATAGAAGTGGAAGAAATTTTTGGGGAGAAGTAAAATGCTCTAATTTTATGATACAATCAAGAGAGTTTTTGTTGGTAAGAGTTACTGATATTGATAGCCGAAAAAAAGCAGAAGAACATATCAATCATTTGAATAGACAAATGAAGAGTATTTTGGAAAACACAGGTGATACCATTTTTGCTATCGATAATAATTATAGATATACTATTTTTAATGAAAGGCATCGAAAAAGAATGTTATATGCTTATGAGAGTCAAGTAAAAATTGGAGATGATATTTTAGAACACGTCAAAAATACGCCTGATGCTGATGAATTTAAAAAAGATATAGACAGGGCATTGGCAGGTGAGCAATTTTTGGTGGAAAGAAGATATGGACAAGGTAAAATAAGAAATCATGTTTTTGAAATCTTGTATAATCCAATCCAAAATCAAGATAATGAAATTATTGGTGTTGGAATATTTGCAAGAGAGATAACAGAGAAAAAAGCACAAGAAGCAAAAATTATTCAAAAAGAAGCTAATTTAAGGGCAATATTAGAAAATAATGATTTTGCTATTTGGATGATGGACAATAATCTTCAGTTAATTGATTTTAATCAATCTTATTTTGATTTTTATAAAAGATTTTTAAAGATAGAAGCAAAAGTTGGTGATAATTATTTAGACTATACTTTAAAACCTGACTTTAAAGAGGAGTCTTTAAAAAGAATGGAGTATATCTTGAAAGGAAATATTGGAAATTATATTGATGAATACTTATTAAATGATAAAAAATATATATTCAATATCAAAGGTTTTCCAATTTATGAACGAAATAAAATGGTTGGAATTGCTTGTTTTTCCCAAAATATTACCCAAATCAAAAAAAATGAATTGATGCTAAAAAAGAAAAATAAAGCACTCAAAAAAGTAAATACTGAATTAGATAAATTTGTTTATAGTGCTTCACACGATTTGAGAGCACCTCTTTCTTCTATTTTAGGTTTAATTTCTTTACTCAATTTAGAAGAATCAGAAGAGCAAAAACAGTTTTATTATGGATTAATGCAGAAAAGTATCAAAAAATTAGATGATTTTATTCAACAAATTGTGCATTATTCGAGAAATGTAAGAGTTGCTATTCAACCTGAAAAAATTGATTTGAAAGACTTGATTGAATACAGCATTGAAAATTTACAATATATGCCTAATAGTCAAAAAATAAAAGTAATCATCGAAAATAATATTACAAGCGAAATTGTTACTGATAATTTTAGACTCGGCGTAATTCTTAATAATCTCCTTTCGAATGCTTTTAGATATGCAGATATAACAAAAGAACAACCTTTTGTAAAAATTACTGCAAATCTTAATGAAAAAAATATTATTATTATTATCGAAGATAATGGACAAGGGATAGATGAGAAATACCTACCAAGAATATTTGAAATGTTTTATAGAGCAACTGAAACTAATACTGGTTCGGGTTTGGGATTGTATATTTTAAAAGAAACGCTTACAATTTTGAAAGGAAATATCAAAGTAAAATCTAAATATGGTGTAGGAACAACTTTTGAAGTGAGTATTCCTAATTTGATATAATATTGAAGTATTATTTATTTTTGGTTTGATGTAGTTTTTTATGCTCTTGTACCTGTTATGCCGTTGTCTGTATTCCCACAAACAACGGATAAATATGTTTTATTTTTTACTAAAAAATAGTAGTCAAAAGAGTGTTTTTTTGATTCAAAATGCTAACTCATCATCTTAAAAGCCCAAACTCTAATTCTTACTCTTAATGTAACTATCCACCAACCTACTAAAGTCCAAGCCAATACTGCGGGATAAAATACTAATCTTAAACTTTTGGCTTGGTCATATACATTAAAACCTGGATTGCCACCATTGCCTGGATGCAAAGAATCTGTCAAACGAGGTAAAATAAAAATCAAAGGAATAAAGACAGCAAAAGCAAATACAGCATAAACTGCTGAAAACTTTGCCCTTGTTTGTTCATCTGTTATCGAACTTCTCAAAACACTGTATGCCAAATACATCAATAAAGCAATCGCTGAGGCATTTTGTTTTGGGTCGCCACTCCAATAAGCACCCCAAGTGGGTTTTGCCCAAACCATACCTGTTATTATACCCAAAATACCAAATAAAATACCAATATTTACACTTTCAACAGCATAAAAATCGTTTTTTTCTTTTTGAGATTTGAGGTATAAAATGGAATGATAAACAGAAGCAGATAAAATTAAAATCATCCCAAACCACATAGGTACGTGAAAATATAAATTTCGTATGCTTTCATTCAAAATAGGTAAATGAGGGACATCGCCCAAAAAACCCATTAATATTGTATAAATCATTAAAAATACAGTGAGTATTTTCCACCAATTTTTTTTCATTTTCAAATTTTTATTATTTTTGTCCCCAATTATCTCTGTCTAAACTTCTGTATTGAATTGCCTCAGCAATATGTTCAGTTTTTATGTCTGTGCTTCCCAAAAGGTCGGCAATAGTCCTTGCTACTCTTAAAATTCTATCATAAGCACGTGCGGAAAGTCCTAATCTTTCCATTGCTGTTTTTAAAAGAATTTTTCCTGCTGAATTGATAACACAAACTTCTTTCACCAAAGAAGAAGGCATCATTGCATTTGAATAAACTCCCTCATACCCTTTAAATCTCTCTGTTTGAATTTCTCTTGCTTTAATAACTCTTTCTCTAATTTCTTGGCTGGTTTCATTTTTTCTATTGGCTGTCATTTCATCAAAGGAGACAGGTGTAACTTGCACGTGTAAATCAATTCTATCCAAAAGTGGCCCGCTAATTTTATTCAAATATTTTTGAACAACGCCTGCCTGACACACACAATCTTTTTCGGGGTGAGAATAATAACCACAAGGACAAGGGTTCATACTTGCAATCAACATAAAATTAGCAGGGAATTCGACTGAAATTTTTGCCCTTGCAATATTTACTTTTCTATCTTCCAAAGGTTGTCGCATTACTTCCAAAACTGTTCTTTTAAACTCAGGTAATTCATCTAAAAACAAAACGCCGTTGTGTGCCAAAGAAATTTCGCCCGGTTGTGGAATTTGCCCTCCACCTACCAATGCAACATCACTAATTGTATGATGTGGAGAACGAAAAGGTCTTGTAGCAATCAAAGACGAATGTGCCGCTAATTTGCCTGCAACAGAATGAATTTTGGTTGTTTCTAAGGCTTCTTGTAAACTCAAAGGTGGCAAAATAGAAGGTAATCTTTTTGCTAACATCGTTTTTCCTGCACCGGGCGGTCCTATCATTATGACATTATGCCCGCCTGCTGCTGCAATTTCTAAGGCACGTTTCATACTTTCTTGTCCTTGTACTTGCGAAAAATCGACATCATATTCGTTTTGAGCATCTGCAAATATTTCTCTTGTTCTATTTTCTTTGGGTTGAATAGGTAATTTTCCATTCAAAAAATCTACTGCTTCCAATAAATTTGTAACAGGAATTACATCTAAGTTATTAACAATCGCTGCTTCATCTGCATTGGCTTCGGGAAGTATAAATCCTTTGAATTGTTTTTTTCGAGCCTCAATAGCAATCGGCAAAATACCTTTGATAGGTCTAAGTTCGCCGTCTAAGGCTAATTCTCCTAAAATAACGTATTTTTCTAATGCGTCTTGCGGAATAATGCCTTGTGATGCCAAAATACCTAAGGCAATTGGTAAATCATACGCTGCTCCTTCTTTTCGGACATCTGCAGGTGCTAAGTTCACTACAATATGGGTACGTGGATAAGGAAATCCTAAATGTTTGATTGCCATTTCTACTCTGTGCTGGCTTTCTTTCACAGCTCCGTCTGCTAATCCAACGATAAAAAAACCTGTTCCTTGTGTAACATTGACTTCAATGGTAACCACAGAGGCATTCACACCAAAAAAAGAACTTCCAAAAACTTTTGCCAACATAATAAAATAGATAAAAATGAAAACAATACGCCTTTATAAACTATCTTTGTGTTTGTTTTGTTTGATAATTGATTTATTTTTCTGTATTGCTGTATCCAAAAAATAAGGTTAGAAAAATTATACTTTTGTACTGTTTTGTTTTTTTCTGAACAATCTTTGCCAAGTACGTTTTTCAAATTCCCAAAAAAACTTAAATTGACCAAAAATAAAACCATATCCTAATAAAAGTACTTGATACAAAGGTAAAATTAAGATAAGATACAAAACAAAGCCAATCCAACCTTTTAATTGAATACCCAATAAAGCAAACAAAGGTTGTTTGATAAATACAACCGTAGTACCTGTGCAAGCAAAAACAATCAAAACAATCACTACTTGTGTAATGCCTTTTAATTGCCATTTCTCTTGTAATTTTACTAAAAACCCCATAGTATATTAAAAATGAAAATTGATTAATGATAGTATAAATAAAAAAAAGCAAAGAAAATAATAGATTTTCTTTGCTTTTTTTGAGCTCCCTGTCGGGATCGAACCAACGACCTACTGATTACAAGTCAGTTGCTCTACCAGCTGAGCTAAGGAAGCTTTTTAAATAAGAAAAATATTTGTTTTCCTTAATTGTGGTGCAAAGGTAAAAAATTTTTTTGAAACTTCCAAATAAAATTCAATTTTTTTTATAAAAATAAACATTTTTTTTATTTTTTGGTTAATATTAAGTTGAAATACTATATGAAATAATCATTATTTTTATATTAAACTTACTTTTTATTATCAATAATGTATTGATTTTTAAGTGGTTATATTTAAAAAAAATCTAATTTTTTAATTGTATGAGAATATATTTACTTTTGTGTATGTTTTTCTTTTTTTCTTTGTTTGTATCAGCACAAACTTATCAACGTCCTGAAATAGATGTGATGCAATGGGCGGAGGATATTTTTGCAGTACAAGACGAAGACTTAAATTATGAGGATATTTACGAATCACTTTTACAATTTTATCAAAACCCCTTAGATTTAAACAAAGCAAAATACGAAGATTTGATACAATTATATGTATTGAATGAAGTACAAATTCAATCTTTTTTAGTGTATAGAAATAAATTTGGAAGTTTTTTGACAATTTATGAACTACAAGCCATTCCAAATTTTACGATTGATGTCATCAAAAAATTATTGCCTTTTGTGTCTATTGATGAAATTAGTATTAAAAAAGGCTCACAATCTTTGTGGAATAGATTACAAAATGATGGTACTGGTTATGTTTTGATGAGAACTGATAGAACATTAGAAACTAAAAAAGGATATACCGAACAAGCAACACCAAGTCAAAAATATACAGGCTCACCTTGGCGTACTTATGTGCGTGCAAGATATAGTAAAGCACAAGATTTTAGTATTGGATTAACTATTGAGAAAGATGCAGGCGAACAAATTGTTTGGCAACCTGAAAAAAGACAATATGGTTTTGATTTTTATTCTTTTCACGCTTTTGTGCAAAGTGAAAAAAAATGGAAAACATTGGCTTTTGGTGATTTTCAACTGCAAATTGGACAAGGCTTATTATTAGCAGGTGGATTTGCTATTGGAAAAGGAGCAGAAACCGTACAGACCGTCAGGCGACCTACTACTGGGCTGCGTCCTTACACTTCTTCATTAGAAACAGGTTTTTTTAGAGGAGTAGGAGCGACCTATCAACTTACTAATGAACTTTCTTTCACTGCTTTTGTATCTCGTATCAGAAGAAACGGACAAATCAATACTGACGGAGATTCTTTGTTGGGTGATGATACAGATGGAACAATTCAAAATGTAGCCTTATCAGGCTGGCACCGAACAGAAAGAGAAATCAATGGGAAAAGTCGTTTTTTAGAGTTTACAGCGGGTACACATTTATTATTTAAACCAAAAAAAATACCTTTTGAAATAGGCTTTACATTTTTGAATACACAATTTGATAGACCTTTGCAAAGAGAATTTAGAGGACAAAAAGATGCTATTCGTTATCAATTTGAATTTTCGGGGCAGAGTAATTATAATATTGGTACGCATTTTTCGTATCAATATCAAAATTTATCTTTTTTTGGCGAGGGTGCTATCTCAAAAAGCGGTGGAAAGGGTGCTATTGCAGGCGTATTAGGTACGCTCACGCCTACATTGGATTTTGCGTGGGTAATAAGGCATTATGATAAAAATTTTCATACTTTTTTTGGTGAGGCACTCAGAGAAGGAAGTCGTAATATTAACGAACAAGGTATTTATTGGGGCATCAAATTTACACCGAATAGACAATGGAAAATCGCAGCTTATTATGATTATTTTAGATTTCCTTGGCTTAAATTTAGAATTGATGCACCTTCAGATGGGGCAGAATGGTTGTGTAGAATTACACACAATTTTTCAAAAAAAATAAATGCTTTTGTGCAAATAAGAGAAGAAACAAAAGACAGAAATTTGAGCAGTGAAATAAGTAACACTACATTCAAAAGCATCGAAAAAAGTATCAGAAGAAATTATTGGTTGGCTGCTTCTTATAAAACTGATAAAAATTTTACTTGGAATATGCGTTGGCAGGCATCTACTTTTGATATTGGTGGACAACATTCGTTTGGTTGGGCGTTGGTGCAAGATTTAGAATATAATTTTGGAAAATTCAAACTTTTTGGACGACTTGCTTTGTTTGAAACAGATGATTTTGATACAAGGCAATATATTTTGGAGCGTGATGTTTTATGGTTTTTTACGTTGCCACCTTATTATGGTGAAGGACAAAGGCGTTATATTGGAATGGAGTATGCACTGCATAAAAAATGTAAAATTTGGTTGAAATGGGCAGAATTTCAGTTTCCTAATCTCAAAGAAATAGGTGTTGCAGGTGAAAATATACAGGGAAATACACGCACAGACATACGTATGCAAGTCAAATATAATTTTTAGTTATTTTTTATTTCCACAAAAAAATAAAAGACTATTTCAATCTGAAACAGCCTCTCTTTTTGTTGTTACACTTTATTGATAATAAACGGAAAATGCTAATCGGTTACTAATACTTTTCTTACTTCTCTTTGGTCTTGTTTTTTGATAATGATTAAATACAAACCGGGCAAAAATTTTTGTGTAGCAACAATAATTTTTTTCTCCACTTCACCATATTCTCTTACTAATCTTCCTAATGAAGTATGCAAACGAATGACTATTTTTTGATTATTTGGATTTTCAACTTCAATAATTAAATTTTCACCTCGTTTCACAATTGTTGGTTTTTCTAATTGTTTGATGAGAACATTATTCACACCTTTTGTTATTTTGATAAGGCTTGTATCGCCATTCATCAAAGTATTTTTTGCTTTTGTGATAGACACAAAATTCATCAGAAAAATAAATAGTAAAGTGAAACGAAACATACTCAAAAGCGGTTTTTTAATTTGATACTGCAAAGTTAGTGAGAATATGTTGTTTTATAAATTATAGAAAAATATTGATAGTGAAACAAAAAGTAAGATTTGATTGAAAATATCATTTTTTTATCAATTTTATAAGGTCATTTATTACTTTTACGAAATAAAATAATTAAAGTTTGGATTTTTATCGATATTTTAATGCTGTTCGTCTTAATTCATTAATAAATTTACTTTGTAAGTTTTTGTTGCTTTATTTGATTTTTCATAACTTTAGAATTTTATTCAATTACCACAATGTTGTATTACTCTTTTTTTGGTGCTGATTGATTTCTGAAAACTCCAAAACCTACCAAAAGTTGTACGCCATAAAAAGATATATCTTTATTGAGATTTGCCAATAAAGAAGTGTCCAAACTAAACCGCTCATAAATATTTGCTCCTAAAGTAGCACGTAGATTCAAACCTGTGGAACGACTACTTTGTCTATCAACAATGTGCGAACTTGGGCGAGAAAAAGAAATTCCAAATCCAGAGCCTCGTCCATATTCAGGGTTTGGGCTATATGACTCATTGAAAGCATATCTATTAAGGCTCAAGCCTGAACTCAACAAAAGATAAAAACTTTTATTAAGTTGTAATTTTCTTTGAAAGTTAATACCCCAATAAGAAAATCCATCAGGTGCTGCACCACTACTGCCTGTATCATAATTAGCAGGCTGTTTGGGAGAAATATAGTCAAAAAAACCTCTCTCTAATTCTAACCAATACTTTTGTTTGTAAAGATTTATACTGCCCATTAATGTATAAGATTCGACTCGTTTGTTGATGTTTGGAACGTAATTGATACCACCTCCAGCTTTGATTGTAAAACTTATTGTTTTAAACCACTTTTCCTTAGTTATTTCTGGTGTTGATGTTTGAGAATATACTTCTTGATTTGCCAATAGATACAAAAAAGAAATTAAAATAAAGAGTCTTTGTTTGATTTTCATTTTTAAAAAATTATTTTAAATTTTGTTATTTTCAGGCGGAAATTTTAAATTTTGGTAGGTCGCAGCAAGTACTGCGACCAAATTAGATTGTTGATTAAAAAATTTCCTCAGTTTCTAAAATTGTTTAGGAATTGCCATAAGAACTTGTCTAAAGCGTCTGACATTATTAAAATCATTCAAGGCTTCAGAATAGGTAAAATCTACAATCAAAATACCATCTTTATAATCCACCACAGGTTTATACGAAATTTTACGGTTAACTTCAGGTTTTCTATTGTCTTGATAATAAAAATGTGTGCCTGTTTTTTGAATAATTACAGGAGTACCGTTCATTTCATCTACATATTCCACCACTGGCGGATAGATATCATTATCTGGCAATTTGAATCTAAAAGCAAGAATTCCTTTTGTAGAATGAAACCTACGAAGACGCGTTTCTGTTCTCATTCTTGAATAACCTGGTTCGGTAGGGTGAAAAAAATAATTTCCCACTTCCAACCAATCCGTTTGATACAAAATATCTGTCAGATTATTAGGTAAATTAGTATTCAAAGACATATTTTTCAATGCTTGTTCGTTTGGAATTTTGTGTTTATTCGCATTATACACTTCTTTTATTTTTTCTGCAACACCATTTTCAATGGGTTGATTTTTTGTATATGTAGCGTTATCATCATACGCATCACTTACATTCACAAGTCGCTTATCATTACTATTTGTATTGATTTTAGTTGTATTATTTATGGTTGTATTATCTGGTTTTTGATTATATACAACAGGATTTTTTTGTTCTCCTAATGAAAAAAACTTAGGAATTGCCATAAAAACCGACCTTGAACGCCTCACATTATTAAAGTCATTCAATTTTGCAGATTCTGTAAAATCAATAATCATAATACCATCTTTATAATCCACCATTGGCGAATAATCAATGTCTTTTTCATTTTTATTGTCTTGGTAATAGAAATGCGTGCCATTTTTTCTAATTGTTACAGGCACATTGGTTTCATTATCCACATATTCCAATCTTGGGGGATAAGGGCTTTGGTCATTTGGTAATCTGAACCTAAAAGTAAGAATACCTTTTGTAGAGTGAAATCTTTTGAAAGTATTTTGTATTTCAATGCCTGAATAACCCGAATCCTCTGGGCTAAACATATAACGTGCCACTTCCAACCAATCATTTTGATACAAAATATCTGTAAGATTATTGGGTAAATTGGTATTCAAAGGCATATTTTTCAACGTTTGCTCGTTAGGAACTTTGTGTTTATTTGCTTTATATACTTCTTTTATTTTTTGCGGAACACCATTTTCAATCAGTTGGTCTTTTGTATATATGGTATTATCATCATACACACTTATATTGTTTTTGCTCACATTTTGTGTGTTAGCATTATTTGTTTTTGGATTGGATACAACGGGATTTTTGGGTTCTCCCAACGAAAAAAACTTAGGAATTGCCATAAAAACTTTTCTAAAACGCGTTGGACTTTCTGCACTTCCCAATTCCGCAGAAAAAGTAATATCAATTACCAAAAGTTTGTCTTTGTATTCCACCACAGGGCTATATGCTTTTGATGGGTCTTTCATTCTTCGCATTTCATCATCACGATTTTGAGGCACCATTGTTTTATCATAATAATAAAATTGCGTTCCCATTTTCCTAATTTCTTTTATTTCTTTGCCATTGGCATTATTATTCATAAAAGTAAGTGTAGGTTGCTGGTCATCAGGCAACATAAACTCAAACTCCAATAATCCTTTGCTTGGATTATGACGCAGATAATTGTATCGCACATCATTGAGCGTATATTCGGGTGTTTCGGGGTGAAAAAAATATTGTGCTACTTCGAGCCAATCAAATTGTTGCAAAATTTCATTGAGATTTTCAGGCAAATTTGGATTTGTAGCCATTTCTTTCAATGCCTTTTCTTTGGGAATTTTGTGTTTATTTGCCCTATACACTTCTTTTATTTTGAGGGCAACATTTTCAGGATAAACCGTATTTTTGGGTGGAACAATGATGTCTTCATTGGTTTTTTGGGCATATATTTTACCAAAAAAACATAAAAACAAACACAGAAAACTAAGCCTTTTGAACATATTATATTTATTATTATTTTAAGATATAAGTTGATTATTTTCAAAATTATAAATTATTACAAAAACTAATATTTTTTTTCAGTATAATTTTGTCAAAAAAAACAAGGTCAAACTTTTATCAATTTTGGTAAGACCTTGTTTTTAAATTATTTATTTTTTTTCTGAACCATCTTCATTATAAAATTCGTTATAAAAATCCATTCTATTGATGGTTGTTCCTATATAATTTATTTTTCCTTTTGAAGCCAACACCATAAAAATAATGGATTGATAATCTTTGCTATCGATTTTCCAATTTTTTCCATCATACTGACCTAAAAAAGAATGGTATTCTACTTTTTGAGTATTTTTATTATAAATATGAGCGCCGCCATAAGCCAATAAATTGCCATTCAAATTTTTTAATTTAAAAACTCTGTCTTTTCCTTCTAAGTCCAAAATCGTTTCCCAGTTATTATTTTTGTTATATTTCATAATGCCAGAAGTTTCTTTTATGATTGTTGAATCACCTATATAGTTATAAGTAATCGAATCAACACCTACATAGATTTCATCTTTAAAAACTGTAACAGCCGTAATTCTTTTTTGTGTTCTGAATTTTTCCCAATCAGGTTGTTTTCCTTTGTAATTTAATTTTTTGAGTTGTTTTTCTACATCAATCATATTTCCAAAAAATATAACACTCATAATATTTGTTGAGTTATCTTTTTCTTCGTTATAATACATTTTAGACTGTTTTTGTGGCAAATAAATAGGTTTGCCTTTTTTATCTAATTTATCATAATAAGCAAACCTTATGTAAGGGTCATAACCGGGTTGTATCCAAGCCAATTCATCTATTGAAAGCCCACTTTCTTTTTGCCAATTAGCAAATTCATCATTTTGAATTGCTTTTATATAAACAAAGTTATTATTTTTTTGAACGGCTTTACAAAATTTTTCTTTTCCACTTTTTAACATCAAATAAGCAACTGCACAATAACGCCCTTCATGGTCTATAAAAACAGGATTTCGGTAAGGAAGATAATAATTTTTTGGACAATCACGTCTTTTCCAATATTCGTTTAAGACTTCAATATTTTTTTTTCGTTGTATAAGTTGCGATGTTGATAAATAATTTGTATTTTTTTCTGTGAATATTTTTTCTAATGATTGAATATGAAAAACCAATAAATCTTGCTCATTTTCAATTTTTGGCATCATTAAATAGCCTAAATCAGTGGCAATTTTTTTGTATTTGTGCCATTCTTGATTGACTTCACAAAGTTGTTCATACAAATTTTGTGGTGTTTTTGCGTGTATGATGTGTGTGATATTGATTATAATAAACCAAAACATCAAAAGTACTGTTTTTTTCATATTTTTCTTTTTTTTAGTAGTGAAATTTAGATTATAACGAAAAAGAATACAAAACAATATTTTTTTATAATTTTTATTTTTGAAGATAGAGTAGGTATTTTGATTTTTAATTATTTTTCGTTTTATTTGCAAAAAAACTTACTCTTATGAAACAAATAACATTTCTTTTTTCTCTTTTTTCTCTTTCTATTATTATTAATATTCAGGCACAAAAAAAATCACTTAGCGATAATTATCATAGTTTTTATACTTATATTTATAAAATCACAGACAAAGAAGCAAAGGTTTTTTTGCATGAAAAAACAAAATTACAAAATATTGATGACCTTTGTAAACAACTTGTAGATTCTTTTCCGACCGACAAAGAGTATCAAAAAAAACTATCAAACGGATATTATCTTTTTGCTTCTGTTATCGAAAATCAATTTAAGGTCGAACTTTATCCAGTATTACCTCTTAATATCAAAATACTAAACAATACATCAGATTTTCAGGTGATTGCTTATGATACTTTGGGGAATTTGATTGATGATGCTGAGGTAAAAATCAATCAAAAACGCATTTATTTTGATAAAAAAGCAAATACTTATCGTACTCCTAAAAGCAATCGCAAAGGAATATTGACGCTTACTTATCAAGGTGTTACTTCGTATCATCAAATCGAAAAAAGTTATCAAATATCTGCTTTACGAAAATTTAGACAAAAAATGAATCGTTCTTTTCAATATATTATCTTAAAGCCTTTGGCTTGGGTGTATCATGGTGTGAATGGGGTGATTCAAAAAATACGACAAAATGATGATTATCTTGATGAAAAAGCAAATCGAAAAACGAGATTGAGAGAATCAAAATATGCTCAATATTCTTACTTAGTGTTTAGCAAACCAAGATATATGCCACGTGATACTGTGCGTTTCAAAGCTTTTGTGATGACTAATAAAGGTGAAATTTATGCTCAAGAAGTAGATGTTTTTTTGGAACAGAAAAAAATTACCACTTTGCAACCTTATAGAAATGGGCATTTTGAAGGTCAAGTTATTTTACACGATACATTAGGTTTGAGATTGGATAGTCGAGTTGTGATAACCATAAAAGAAAAAAGAAAAAAGAGTAGGATGGAAGATGATTATTATCAAGAAGCAATTTTGACGGCTAATTATTTTGGTTATGAAGATTATTTATTGAATGAAAACAAATATTTTTTATCGTTGAATAATCCGAAAAATAAAATAGATGACAATCTTTTTTACGAAAAAGAACCAATTACTATTTTGGCAGAAGGTAAAGATAATAATGATTTGAATTTATTAGATGCACGCTTACGATTGACATTGGTTATCAACACAAATGATATAGACTTAATAAGTAAAAAAACTACTTTCGTGCCTGATACCTTATGGAAATATGAACAAAAATTAGAAATCATAGGTAAAACAAAAATTATTATTCCTGATAGTATTTTGCCTCCTGCTTTTTTTTCGGCGGAAATCTATGCAGAATTTTTGAATAGTAATCAAGAGAAAATTAAAAAAAATCAACGATTCACTTATGTTCCTAATCCAAGAAAAAAAAATTTGGCAGAGTTTGAATTAAAAAAAGATTCACTTTTGATTTATTCTCATCTCTTACAGCCCAATCAAAAAGTAAAGTTAATTAGGTATTCTCAAAACAAAAAATTTAGTGGTAATGCTTATTTTTCCCCAAAAAATAAATATTATAATCGTTATTATGATAATGATAATGATAATGATAATGATAATGATAATGATGATGACGAAGAAGAACAACAGTGGAGTACGAGTATTATTACATTGCCATATACTGAAAAAATCAATTCTTTTGTGAGTAATTACTCCATAGAAATAGATTCATTATCAACTACTTACTCAATAGAAAAACAGGAAGCACAATTAGCAATTTATACAGAAAAAACAAAAGATTCTGTTTTGATTATTGCTGATAATCCAAGAAATATTCTTTTTTGGTACACAATTTTTAAAGGAGATAAAATAATTGAGCAAGGAAAAAATACAAAATTAGATTTTAAAAAGTTTGATAAATCTTCTCAAACCTATTATATTTCTTTTCAATATGTGTGGGCATCACAAATGAAAGAATTTACTTATTATATTCGCTTCAATGATAAAAAAATTCAAATATTTGTCAATCAGCCTAAAAAAATTCAGCCCGGTGAAAAGGTAAAAATTGACATTGAACTAAAAGACAGTGATAACCAACCAGTTGTTGATGCTGATGTCTTTGCATATAGTTTGACCAATAAATTTACAGATATTACAACACCTATTTTAATATCTGATTATAAAATAAGAAATAAAAAAAATATCAAGTATTTCCGTAGAAAAAATGATAGTCGCGGAATGAAAGAAAAAACACAGCTACTAAATACAGAAAAATGGGTAAAATGGAAAAATAAAATGGGTTTGAGTTCACTCGAGTTTTATAAATTGATGTATGCAGAAAATGGTTTTTATGATCGCGAGATAGAATTAGAAGGTAATCAAACAAATTTTTCACCTTTTGTGGTAGAAAATGGAGAATTACAGAAAATTTATTACATTGAGATAGACGATATGCCAATTTATTTTGAAAAAGCAGATAATGGAATATTTAGTTTTCCTGTTAATCCTTATATTGGAAAAATAGTTTTAAGAACTTATAACAAACGCATTACGATTGATTACAAACGCTTTGTTACTAACAAAAAACTAATTTTAGGCGTAAACTTATCTGTGCATAATCCTACTGTGAAGGTTGAGATGTTACCACCTGTTTGGCAGCAAAAAGAAATCAATGCAATCGAAAAATATTTAATGTTTTACCACCACAATAATAAATTTGATAAAACATATTTACAACAAGACAATCATTATTATTGGTTAAATAATAACACAAGATTTCTGTTTCCGATAATGCCTAGACAATTTGATATATTTGCAAAAAGTACTGATTATCAAGATTCTATCCGTTTTAATATAGATTTTAGATATCATTTTGCTTATCATTTTGATACAAGATTTGACCAAAAAATCATTTCATTGACGGATAATAAAATTTTCTATCCTTTTGATAAACAACTCAACCCTCAAAAATTATCCAATGCTGATTTGTATATGAATTGGAAAAAAAGTGCTTTGAATGAAAAACAAATAAAACATTTATGGAACCAAAAGAAAGCCAAAAATCAATATGACCAAAATAGAAATTCATCAATTTTACCGTTTAATCTTCCTCAAACAATATTAAAATTTATAACAAATCAAAAAATTCCTGAAAATATAACCATAGAATATGCAATTTTACTTAGAGAAAATGATACGACTTTTGTGGAAATAACAGATTTTAATACTTTTTATGGTATTTTGCCTGATACTCGGTATGATGTGTTTTTGATGACAGAAAAAGGTGATTATTACACTGCAAAAACAGATAAAATAAAATCTTTTGGTGTCAATTTTGTCATTATTGACGTAGAAAAAATAATAGCCAAAGACAATAAAAGCAAAAAAGTATTTGAATTGTTTTGGAATAAAATTTATAAACCACATTTGCAAAATACAACAAAAAGGCGAGCGGTTCAAACTCAAATACCAATCAATTATCTGTATTATAATAATGTTGTACACGGACAAGTAAAAGATTCAAAAGGTGAAGGAATACCGGGTGTATCAGTACTTATCAAAGGCACAACGCAAGGAACTGCAACGGATTTAGATGGAATTTACACGCTTAATACTCCTCTTAATTCGATACTTGAAATTTCATCAATAGGTTTTGTGTCAAAAGAAGTAGAGGTCAATGAAAAAATGATATTAAACATTATTTTAGAAGAAGATACAAGAAGATTCTCAGAAGTAGTGGTAACAGGTTATTCTGAAATAACAAAAGAATCTAACACAGGCTCAATCAGTAGAACTAATTTTGATAGTATTTTACAAGGAAGTGCGCCAGGAGTAAAAATAAGGGGCATAGCAAGTTTAGGAAATGTTACTCCTTTGTATGTGGTAGATGGTGTGATAACCTCTGCTGATGAATTTTTGTTAAAAACTGCTGATGGTCTTGATATTGAAAAAATAGAAGTTTTAAAAGACAATGTAGCAGTAGCTTTGTATGGTGCAAAAGCCTCGAATGGAGTAGTGGTAGTACAAACAAAAAATAATATTTTTGCTTCTCAAAAGAAAAAACAACGCTTAGAAAATGAAACTTTGTTGATAACTGAACCTCAAAATTCGTTACGAAGTAATTTTTCAGATGTAGGTTTTTGGAAGCCAAAATTAGTAACCAATCAAGAGGGAAAAGTAAGTTTTGAAACAGTTTTTCCTGATGATATTACGGCTTGGAAAACAATTTATTTAGCACATGATAATAAAAAAAGAAATGCAATGTTGGTTTCTTCTATTCAATCTTATAAATCTTTGGTGGCTAATTTGTCGATGCCACGTTTTTTGGTAGAAGGTGATACGGTGAATATGATAGGCAAAACAGCCAATTATGGTGATGATACTTTGAATATTACCACTCATTTTTCATTGAATAAAAAAGATTTAAAGCAGTTTTCGCATCGATTGACCAATGCAGCAATAGATTCTTTGTCATTAATTGCTAATGGAAAAGACAGTCTGGAAGTGGTTTATCAAGCAAAGAAAAATGGACAATTATTAGATGGAGAATTGAAAAAATTACCTATTTATCCTTATGGTGTCAAAGAAACACTTGGACAGTTTATGGTATTAGAAAAAGATACTACTTTTGAAATTCCAGCAGGTAAAAATGGAGAAGAGTTAGAAATCTATGCACAAACTAATCCATTGGATATGATTTTGATTGAAACACAAAAGTTAAGAGACTATGAACATCTTTGTAACGAGCAAGCCGCGTCAAAATTATTGGCTTTATTGGCAGAAAAACAAATTTATCAACTCCTTAAAAAGCCTTTTTTGTATGACAAAGACATCAACAAACTTATCAAAAAATTAGAAGGAAACCAAAAAGAAGACGGTCTTTGGGGTTGGTGGGAACGTACCCAAAGTGTATCTTGGGTAAGTACTCAGGTTTTAGAATCTTTATCAAAAGCTTCAAAATTAGGTTTTAAGGTCAATATTAGAAAGGATATAGCCATAAAGGATTTGATTTTTAACTTAGAAAGTGATAATAAAAGATTGTATGATATTATTGCTATGATACGCTTATTGAAAAACTTAGAGGCTGTTTCCATAGATTATCCAAAATATATTTATCGATGGAAAAAAAATAACCCCAAAATAAATATTAACACTACTGAGCAGTTACAAATCTGGCAAATTTTAGCAGAAAATAACCTCAAAATTCCTATTGACTCTCTGCTTCAATTGGAACAAAAAACAATTTTTGGTAATATTTTTTGGGGACAATCTCAAAATAACTTATTTGATAATCAGGTGCAAAGTACGTTAAGTGCGTATTCTATTTTAAAAACCTTAGGTGGACAAACAAGAAAATTAGAACAAATAAGAAATTATTTTTTTGAGGATAGAAATCGATGGAGAAATACTTATGAATCATCTTTGATTATTGAAACGATTTTGGAAGATATGTTGGCAATTACAGCAAATCAATCTACCACAAAACCTATTTTGATATTAGAAGGAGGAATCGAGAAAAAAATAGAAACTTTTCCGTTCAAGACAAAAATCAAAGCCAATCAAACCATAAAAATTACTAAAAAAGGTGTTTTCCCAATCTATTTTACATCTTATCATCAAAAATGGAATGAAAAACCTGATAAAATTGAGAATGATTTTGTGGTCAATACTTTTTTTGAAAACAATCCAAAAACGTTGCAAGCAGGAACATCTGTTCGTTTTAATGTAATGGTTCATATAAAAAAAGAAGCACAGTTTTTAATGCTCGAAGTTCCGATTCCTGCAGGTTGTGTATATGAAAATAAAAATCAATCTTTTCAAAATCACGTAATTCATCAAGAATATTATCGAGATAAAGTTTGTATTTTTATCCAAAAGTTACCAATTGGTAATTATAAATATTCGATAGATTTACAACCACGTTATTCAGGACATTATGCCTTAAATCCAACAAAAATTGAGATGATGTATTTTCCTTTGTTTTTTGGTAGAAATAAAAGCAATCGAATAGAAATAAAGTAAAATTAGCCATAAAAGAATGTGAATGATTGGTTGTATTTCTTTTTTGTTGATAAGTTATTTTAATGTATTTTATATGGTAATAAAATAATAAAATAAAATAAAATTGTTAATTTGTTTACTATTTCCTATAAAAAAGAATACAAATACAATATTTATCTTAAAAAAATAAAAAATGTGTGTTAAAATTTTCTTTTTCAAAAGAAAGTATTTATTTTTGTACTTCTTTCAAAACAAAAAAAGAAAGTTAAGATTTTATTGAAATTTATTACGTTTAATTCATTTATAATTAATTTATTTTTTATTCAAATTATGAACAAAATTTACAAGTTTTGCCGAATAATGAAAAGTCCCACAAAGACTTGGTTATTGGCATTTTTGATGATGTTTGGGATATGGGGGGGGGTAAAAGCCCAAGTATCAAATTATTCCTTTGCACAGAGTACAGGAACTTATACACCCATTACAGGTGGCACAGTATTGGCTACTGCTACTGCTAATACTAGTGCAGGTTCTATGGACAGTGGACTTTATCCTATAGCCAACGGGTCTTTTCCTTTTCCCTTTACTTTCAATGGTGTGGCTTATACAGGTTGTAATGTTAACTCAAACGGTTACATTACCTTCGGGGCTACTGCACCCTCAAGTTTTACAAGTACTAGTATATCAAGTACGGAAGGTTATGCTGGTGCTATTGCAGCCTGGTCAAGAGATATAAATGGTATGTTTAGTCTTGGTGGAAGAACATCAGATATTAGTTGGACGACCGTAGGCACCGCACCAAACAGAGAAATTGTTATACAATACAAAGATTTTCGTCCTACTTATAGTATTTCTACTACAAATGTTTTCGCTACTAACTTTCAAATTAGATTGAATGAGAACAATAATGTTTCGATAGTATATGGTCAGTTTGTATATGCGGTGGGGACAACTAATATTTCACAGACTACTACTGGTCCACAAGTTGGCTTGCGTGGTGCAACAAACGCGGATTTTAACAATAGAACAGGTGCTTCTTGGGCAACTTCAACTGCGGGAACTAACAACGATCAAAGAATGAATTTTCAAACCTTGACAGCACCTGTTAATCTTCCAGCCAATGGTTTGACATTCACTTGGACCCCCCCTGTAATTTGTAGTGGAATGCCTACAGCAGGTACAGCAAGTTCATCACTTTCGTCAGTCTGTGCTGGCGCAAATGTAAGTTTTAATATTGCAGGTACTACTGTGGCAAGTGGTATTACATTTCAATGGCAATCCGCTACCTCATCGGCTGGTCCTTACACTAATATCGTAGGTGCCACTACAAGGGCTTATGTTGCATCTATACCTCCAAATGGTGGTTGGTTTAGGGCTGTGGTTACTTGTACGAATAGTGCCCAAAGCATTGAAACAAATGCTTTTGAGATAACAATTATTCCAGCCACTTATGCTACTATTCCATTGACAGAAAGCTTTGAATCTATTTGGGCTACTACTTGTGTAGTTGCACCTTTGGGAGAAGATGCAGTAAATAATTCTTGGAGAACTTCGCCTACTTCAACTAATTTATCTTGGCGAGCAGACAATACTACTACTGCTTTAAGTGGTTGGAGTGGAA
>RDZP01000154.1 GCA_004294005.1 Cytophagia bacterium | reverse complement strand
TCATTCAAAGCATATAAATGAGCAACAATGTCCTGATGTAACGAAAAATTATCATTGACATTCCATATTTTTAAGTGTGCATCACGACCTCCTGACAAAAGATATTGCCCACAAGGAGAAAAACAAAGTGCAAAAACTGAATTTTGATGTGCTTGTATTGAGTGCAAAGGCTGAAACGTATTGACATCAAAAATTTGAATCGAAAAATCACTAAATCCTACTGCAATAATGTTTAAATCTTGATGAAAAGCCATTGTTCTTGCACTTTTTTGGCTTGTTTTGATGTATTTTTTGATTGCCCAATGTTCAAAATCTATGATAATAATTGTTCCATCTCCACAAGCAACCCAAATATTATTTTGAATTACGGTTATATCAAAAATATAATCATTGGTAATTTTGATAGATTTTTCTTCTTTTTTTTCTTTGAGGTCAATCAAATGTAATCCTTCAAAATTTTGTGCAATTAGTAGTTTTTCTATCGCAGGCAATACATTCATTGCATAAACAGAATTAGGTACTTTTATCAATAATTCTCCAATTTCTGAATTTTGTATGTTCCATTGTGCAATCATACCTGCACCGTCAGCCGAGAAAAAAAAATGACTATCAAACGAAGGACAGACTTTATAAACACAATCTCTATGCCCTGCTAATGTATTTTTTTTTGTAATTGTAATATTATTATTTATCATTATTTTTATTATAAATGAATTAGAATCTACTTGCAACCACGACAGGTTTTCTTAAAATTTGTTCTCCACCTTCGATAGTAAATATTTTTACGACGACCAAATAATTACTTTCTGTTACTTTTTCACCTTGTTGATTTACTCCGTCCCAAACAAAAGAATTGTTTGTACCTAAAATACTATTTTGTGCAATCACTTTTATTTCTCTGCCATTTCTATCATAAATATAAATAGAAGCAACCGTATTATTTTGCATTTGATTGAGTGTAATTGTTGTAAAATCTTGATAACCATCTTGGTCAGGCGTAAAAATAGCAGGAGAAATATCGAGTTGATTATTATTGGTAGTGTTTTTTTGTTGTGAATTAAGAAAAGTAGGCGTAGCAAAATTAACATTGGCTGAGGCTGATTTCCACGAATTTTTATTTTGTGTAGGCATATCAAAATCAATTCTTTCCAAAGAAACGCCTTCTTTATTATCTATCAAAGCAAAATGCCAATCTTCGTGATAATACATATCATCAATTATTTTTCCTTGATTATCAATCAAAACAAAAGTTCCTTCTTCGTCGGTGAGGCTTGGAAAATTACACTGAAAAACATTTTCTATTTTTATATTTGGATAATTACTTTGTAAAATTAAAGTATTAGTTGTCAAAACCAAATAAGATTTTGGAGGAATAATTAATAATGTATTGGTAATTTCGGTTTGATTAGTATAAATATTATTTTCTTTATTGGCTATTTTATAATTTTTTAGGTTGATAAATTTATCAGAACGATTGTATAATTCGACAAAATCAACGCCATTTACTTTCGGATTAAATAAAATTTCATTCACAATAATATCGCTACTATCCGCCGTTTGTGGTTTTCCAATTATTTTTTTGATGTTATCTTGTGTAAGATTACCTGCACAATCAGCAAAAAAATTGACATTGATTTCATATTTTTCGGTAGTGATTGGTGCAGATAGTTTTAATTTTATTTTAGAAAAATCATCATTGAGTTCCCATTTTTTTTCTGTAATAGTAATAGTTGATGAAATAGTAATTTCTATATTATCCAATGTATTTTGCTTTAAATTTTCACTAAAAGTCAATAAAATATTTTGCTCATCAATTGCTTCTGCTTTTAATAAAGTGCTTTTAGTTAAATCTGGACGATAATCTTGCACAGAATTTTTCCTTGCAGGCGTTCCTCCGCGTGTGTGTGAGGAAGAAGTCCAATTATTATTTTGAGAACAAGGATTTTGTATGTCTATCATTTCTAAACTCCAACCGCCATCTTTTTTATCAGTATTTTCATAAAAAGCATCACTATAATTAAGACTAAAAAGCAATTCATCTTGTGCATTTTTAAGCAATAATGTGTCTGCTGAATTGACCAAAGACGGAAAACTCGTAAAACCAATTACTTTTCCAAAAGATTGAAATAAATTGACATCAGTATTTTTGACTAATAAAGCATATTCTTGTGGATATAACAAAGTTTCACTTTCAATCAAATAAGCAGTTCCATCATCTATCAATTTACAATTTTTGAGATTTAAAATTTTTGCAGTTCGGTTATATACTTCAATATATTCTCTATCAGGCAATGGATTGAGTGGTTGTGCATTGCCACGCGGGTCTATCATTACCTCAGCAATAATTAATTCGTGAAATTTTGGCTCAAAAGTTTGTATCCAATTAAAAATCTTTTGTGTTGTAATCATTGTATTTCCTGATAAATCTTCAATATTTTGAATTGTCAATGTATAATTTTCAAAACTTATAAATGAATTTTGAAAAGTCAATACAAAAGAATTGGGAGTGGTATTCACAATAGAAATCAATGGAATAGTAGGCGAAATTGAATAATTATTGAGATTTTGCGCAGTAGATAATTTGACTGCTTCTGAAAAAGAAATTTCTATTTTTTTATCATCAATGACTTTTAAATCTTCCCAGACAGGTAATACTGATTCGGGAATTTGAGAAATAGTAATATTATCAAAAAAATGTTTATTGACAAATGAAGCAGTAGATTGTCTTATCAAAATACCAAAAAAATTACCTACTAAAACTTGATTATCTTGTATTGTTCCTTCGGTTGTCCAAGTATTCAAAATATTCCTTTCCAATGTCCATAAATTATTCAAATCTCTTGTTACTTTCAGTTTTAAGACATTGTTTGATACATTCAAAACATTGTCTAATCCATCTATTATTTCTGTATTTATTCCATTTTTTCTTCTGTAAAGTGATATTTCATCATCAGTATTTCCTATTCTTACAAAATATCCTTCTGTATTTATATTGGTTAAATTACTATTATTACTCTGTAAAAAAACATCTATATAATTAGTACTTGAAGGATTAAACTGCAATTCGATGTCTATTTCCCAAATCAATCCGCCTGAAAGTATCAAAGGAGTTGTAATAAAAAAAGTAGAATTAGGCGTAGCAAGATTTGATTTTAATCGATTATTTTCTATAATAAAATCGTTAGTAGCAAAAGAAGTCCAAGTTGGATTTTGTGTAAAATCACCATCAGAGAAATTTTCTACCAAAATTTGTGCTTGTAATAAAGTTATAAAAAATAAAAAATAAAAGAATAAAAAAATGACTTTTTTCATATTGAAACTAATTTGTGTGTGTTTTTGGTGCAAGCGTGGACGCTTGCACCAATTATTATCTTTTGCAAGCGTCCACGCTTGCAAAAGATTAAAATACCTAAAAGTTACATTGATATAACTCAATAATAAATATTTTTGTTTAATGAACCTATAAAAAATGAAAAAAACTACTTATATTTGCAAATAATTTATAAGTAATATGACTGCATCTTTTGTTTTTAATGTTCTCAATTTTTTGATTTTACCTGTTTGGGTGATGTATATTTTTGCTCCAAAATGGTATCTTACACAATTACACCTCAAATATCCAATAGTACCAATTTTATTGGCAATTGCTTATGCTTTGATTATTATTCCTAATTTAGGATTGATTGGTGAGGCAAATTTTAGTTCATTGGAAGGTATCAAAAAACTATTTAGCAATATGAAAAGTGATTGGTTTGTAACTGCTGCTTGGTTTCATTATTTGTGTTTTGATTTGTGGGTTGGTGGCTGGATAGTATCCGATTCGCAAGCGAATCAATTAAAATCTATTTATATCATACCTTGTTTGTTATTTACTTTTATGTTAGGTCCAGTTGGTTTTTTGGGTTATTGGATATTAAAAATAATTTCAAAACAATCAGTTGAAAATCAATAACTTATCAATCATTGAAAAATAATAATTCAATAAAGTAAAAATAAAAAATTTATGCAAAATGACCTTGTAGAATTAGTCAATCTTTTTCACCAATACCAACAAGAAAATTCAAATAATAAAGTTACGATTGCTGATTTTTGTAAGCATTATTTGGCAAGTGAAAAAATGAGAGAAATAGAAAAATATACTCCCCAACATAAAACAGAAATTCCAATTGAAGGACAAATAGGACGCGCAGCAGGAAGATTAGCAAAGTTTGTAGATATGCAAATGAAAGATTTAGCTGTTACGATAGAAATGGATACAGTAGAAGAAATTTGGTATCTTGGTAGCACTTTTGACCTCAAAAATCCTACAAAAAGTGATATGATTCATCATTGTATTTCTGAATTTAGTTCAGGAATTTCAGTTATCAACAGATTAATTAATAAAAAATATTTAGAAGAATATCCTGATGAAACAGATAAAAGAGCAAAAAGAGTAAGATTAACACAAAAAGGAAATGAAAAATTATTCAATAGTTATCCAATCATAGCAGATTTGGCACGCAACGTTTATTCACCTTTGACAACAGACGAAAAAGAAATTTTGTATCAAATATTAGGAAAATTAGAAAAATACCATCAACAAAAATATGACATTGCCAAACAAAAATAAAAACTTTGGAAACTTTTAAACTTTTTATAGTTTCCTATTGTTATCAAAATAAAAATACATTGAATTATGAAATATTTATCTATTCTATTGTTAATTTTATTGGCAACAAGTTGTGGAAGCAACAATACATTAGAAAGCAGAAAAAGTCTTTTAAAAGAGAAAAAAATTGCACTCGAGAAATTAAACGCTGAAATTAGAATCTTAGAAAAAGAAATTGATGAAGCAGGAAATACAAAAAAAGACAAAACTACAGGTACTTTAGTAACTATTATCAACCTTTCTACTGATAATTTTACAAGTTATATCGAGGTGCAAGGTACTGTTAAAGCAGATAATAATATGATTTTAACTGCTGAAAGTATGGGCATCATTCGTACTATGAATGTAACAGAAGGACAAGCGGTGGGTGCAGGGCAAGTGATAGCAATACAAGACAATGATGTAATTCAGAAAACAATCGCTGAAATAAAAGGTTCATTAGAATTGGCTGATGTCGTTTTTAAAAAACAACAAGCACTTTGGGAACAAAAAGTAGGAACAGAATTGCAATTTTTACAAGCAAAAAACAACAAAGAAGGTTTAGAAAAAAGACTACAAACTTTGGAATCTCAAATGCGTTCTTCCTCTATTATTGCTCCTTTTTCGGGAATTGTAGAAGAGTTATTTATGAAAAAGGGACAAAATGCAATGCCTGGCGCACCTATTTTGCGTTTGGTAAGCACTTCACAGGTAAAGGTATTAGCTGATGTTTCTGAAAGTTATTTGAACAAAGTAAAACAAGGTGATGCGGTAAAAGTGTATTTTCCTTCATTAGAAAAAGAAATGGACGGAACAATTGCTTTAATTGGACAAACTATCAATCCTGAAAACAGAACTTTTAAAGCAGAAATTTGGCTTGCTAACAATAATGGACAACTAAAACCTGATCTTTTAGCAAGAGTACGACTCAAAAATTATGAAAAAACACAAGCAACAGTCATTCCTACTAATATTATTCAAAAAGACAAAGCTGGTTTATTTGTGTTTGTAGTCGATGAAAAAAACGGAAAAACGATTGCTAAAAAAATACGCCTCAAAACAGGTGATACTTATAAAAATCGTACTGAAATAAAAGAAGGTTTACAAGGTACTGAAAAATTGGTTGATGAAGGATTTAGAGAAGTAACTGAAGGTGAAGAAGTAAAAATCATTCAACAATAAACAAACATCACTCAAAAATAATATACAATTAGTAAATCTGTTATTGTTTTTTATTAGTGCCTAATTTTTGAAAAAAATTAGGCACTAATATTTTTTATGAATTATCATTTTCTTTCATATTTTCAGTATCATTATTTTCGTTAGTAGAAGATTTTAAACGACCTACTTTTTTAAGTGCTTGTTGTAAAATCCATTCTATTTGTCCGTTAGTGCTTCGGAACTCATCAGCTGCCCATTTTTCAGTGGCTTCCAAAATATCTTCATCTAATCGCAATGCAAATGCTTTTTTCTTTCCCATTTTATTTGAAAAATAATTTAAAAATCACTTTTTTAATTTCTCCCTTAAAAAAATACAATAATATGTAATAACGAACTTTAGCAATCTAAAGCACGTTATTACATATTTTGGTACTTGTATGCTCTTACTTGTATTCACAAGCAATTCTAAAATCAGGCTTTATTGATGCAAGGTTCCTGTATTAACGACAGGTGAAGCATCTTTATCAGAACATAAAACAACCATTAAATTGCTGACCATTGCTGCTTTTTTATCTTCATCAAGATTTACAATTTGTTTTTTAGACAATTCAGAAAGAGCCATTTCTACCATACTCACAGCCCCTTCAACTATTTTGTGACGTGCTGCGACTACTGCAGTTGCTTGCTGACGGCGTAACATCGCATTAGCTATTTCAGGTGAATATGCCAAATGACTGATGCGTGCTTCAATGATTTCTATTCCTGCAATTTCAAGACGCTCTCCTAATTCATCTTCCAAACTTTGGCTCACTTCTTTAAAGCCAGAGCGCAAAGTAATTTCTGCTTCATTTTCTCCAAAATTATCATAAGGATAAGTACCTGCAAGATTACGAACAGCAGATTCGCTTTGAATTGTAATGAAGTTTTCATAATTATCAACTTCAAAAAGTGCTTTATAAGTATCTTTGACACGCCAAACCAAAATAACACCAATCATAATTGGATTACCAAGTTTATCATTGACTTTTATTATTTCACTATCGAAATTACGAGCCCGCAAAGATACATATTTCACACTCACAAATGGATTTATCCAAAATAATCCATTATTTTTGGCTGTTCCAAGATAACTTCCAAAAAAGGTAAGAACAGCACCGTTATTAGGATTAATGATTACAAATCCTAAAGGGACTAACAATATACCTATTAAAATAGGTATGGCAATGATGTAAAAAATAGGATTTTCGAACAGATATTTTATCATCATAAATTTATCTTGTGCATCTATGGCTATGAATATGCCAACACAAGTCAAAAATATAAGTAATAAAAAAAGGAGTAGAAATCCACCTATTGGATACGCAATTTTTTCTTTCATTTTGTTTTTATTTTTAAGTTTTAAAATGATATTATTTTCATATTATTTGTATATTATAATAACTCTTTTCTTACAAAAAAAGTTTCTTTTTAAAAAATAAATTAATAATAATAAAATTCATTGATAAAGATTGATTACTTTTATATTATTTTTTTTCGGTTCTACTAAACTTTATACGGAAATTTATAGCAGGAGGCACGCGGATAACGCGGATTTTACGGATTTGAACGGATTTTTTACTTTTCTAAAATT
>RDZP01000019.1 GCA_004294005.1 Cytophagia bacterium | reverse complement strand
CTTTGTAATAATTTTTGAGTATCGAAACTTAAATCTTTAATGTAACGCATAAATTTATTTTTTTGCAAATATACAAATAAATTTGATTACGTGCTTATACTTAAAGTAAATTAGTTTTTGCCGTTGTCTGTGTCTTCACAGACAACGGCAAAAACTATTACTTTGTGGTAGTGAAATACAATAAACCATTATATTTTTGAAATATTTTTTTACATTTTTAATTTTGTGTAATTTTTTTTTAAGAATGACGTTCAATAAATACAAAGCAACCTAATTTAGAATAAAAAATATGAAAAAAATATATTTAATCAGACATGGAGAAACTGAATTTAACCGATTAGGAATGGTGCAAGGTAAGGTCGATACAGACCTTAATGAATTAGGACACAAGCAAGCAAATGCTTTTTTTGAGGCTTTTAAGCATATTCCTTTTGATAAAGTTTATACTTCAACACTTAGACGAACACATCAATCTACGCATCATTTTATCCATACATTACAAATTCCACACGTTTCTTTAAAAGGTTTAGATGAAATTAGTTGGGGTTATAAAGAAGGGCGAAAAGCATCACCTACTGAAGATATTGAATATAAAAGTATCCTCAAAAAATGGTCTTTGGGTGATTTAGATATTGCTTTTGAAGGGGGAGAAACGCCATTACAAGTCTTAGAAAGGCAAAAAGAAGCACTCGAAATTATTTTATCAAAACCTGAAGAAAAAAATATTCTTGTATGTATGCACGGGCGCGCAATTCGTATTTTGTTGTGTTACTTATTCAATTATCCTCTGTCAGAAATGGATTGTTTTTTACATGGCAATCTTTGTCTGTATGAACTTACTTACACAGGCACAATGTTTATGGCAAATAGAACCAATTATCAAAAACATTTATCAGGCATTATTCACTAATAATTTTCAGTAATGATAGATTTTTTTGCTTCAATGTGTTTTTTTTAAATTGATGCATAGATTTGGAAAAAAACTTATTGAGATTTGATAAATTAGTTTTTAGTTCCTATTCTATAACTATTTTATGGTAGGAATTTTGTACTAATTTAGAGAGAAAAGTAACTTTTTTTCTATAAAATATGTTATAATTCAGATACGAAATAATACTCAATAAAAACCATGCAAACCAACCTAATAACCATTAATTCTGTAGAAAAAACAGCAATTTTTAGTCGTATTCGTTTACTTCAAAAAGAAATTATTAATGTACGTGTTTCTGATATACAACAAGGTCATAATGCTGCACTTGAATTGTTTACTCTTTCCGAAAAGATTGGTTATCAATTAGGCATTGCAGAAGCAAAAATAATGTTTGCAGCCTATCAATATTTTAGAACAAGTAACATTGAACAAGCACTATTGTATTTGGAAGAGGCTTTTCATATTTTGGACAATGAAAAAGAACAATCTGATTCGTTGCCTTGGGCATATTCTATCAAAGGAAATATTGCTTGGCGAATGGGTGATTTTGATGAAGGTTTTACCAATATGCAAAAATCATTAGAAGTAGCAAAAAAAATCAACGAACCTAATAGTTTGGCTTGGGGAACTTATTTAGTTGGCGGATTTTATGTAGAAATGAAAGATTATGACAAAGCAAGAGATTGTCATATTGATGCCTTGAGGCAATTCGAAATTATCAATGATGTAGAAGGATATTCTTCATCTTTGGCGGGCTTGGGTAATATTCATTTGGCTCTTAATGAATATGAATCTGCTATTACTTGTTATGAAGAAGCTTTGTCTATTGTCAATCAGCACGATATGAAAACCATTAAAGCACGTATTTATAATGATTTGGGTGTGGCATATCAAAGTTTAGATTATATAGAAAAAGCAATAGAATATTTGGAAAAATCATATAAAATTAGAACAGAAATCAATAATATATTAGGAAAAATCGCTTCTGAAATTAATTTAGGACGAATATTTACAAGTTTAAAACAATACGAAAAAGCCGAAAACTACTATCTAAAAGCCATCGATAATGCTAAAAGTATTACTGCTAATCCTCGTCTTCAAAAAGCATATCAAGCCATTGCAGATGTCTATAAAAAAACAAATCAACCTTGGAAAGCATTAGAATATTATGAAAAATATATGGAAACAAATGCTATCGTAAGGGGTGAGGAAAATGAAGCAAATCATAAAAATTTACAAATCAAACATAATCTCGAAAAATCAAAACAAGAAGCCGAAATACAAAGACTAAGAAACGAAGAACTCAAAGAAGCAAATGATTTGATTAAAGCCCAAACAAAACATATAATTGATAGTATTACTTATGCAAAACGTATCCAAGAGGCGATTTTACCATTGCCTTCTGAATTGTTAAAATATGCAGATACTTCTTTTGTATTGTATGAACCTAAGGATATTGTTTCAGGAGATTGCTATTGGTTTACAGACCAAATCTGTGAAGATAGTACTGAAAGAGTAATTATTGCAGCGATAGATTGTACGGGGCATGGCGTGCCGGGTGCTTTTATGGTTGTGATGGCGAATTCATTGCTAAATGAGATTGTAAACGAACAAAAAATAACAGAACCGGGATTAATTTTAACAAAATTAGACGAAAAAATTAGAAATTTATTACATCAAGATACAGCAGGAGAAGATACAAGTACGCAAGATGGTATGGATTTGACAATTTTTAATATTGATTTTGAAAATGGTAATATGCTTTTTGCAGGAGCGAAAAATTCAGCGTATCAGGTTAGAAATGGAGAAATCAACGTAATAAAAGGCTCTCCTTTTCCTATTGGTGGCAATCAATTCAAAAAAGGAACTAAGATATTTGAAACACAATATATCAAAATGAAAGAAGGTGATATGTATTATATGGCTACTGATGGATTTCAAGATCAATTTGGAGGAATAGACAATAAAAAATTCACTAAAAAAAGATTTAGAGAATATTTATTATCAATTAGTCATCTTACTCCACAAGAACAATACGAAACTTTACACAAAGAATTTTATGATTGGAAAGGTAATTTTGCTCAGACTGATGATGTATTGGTAATGGGCTTGAAATGTTAAATTTATTTTTTATGTAATTTTTTGGTTTTTTGTGAATAAACAAATATATTTGCAAATATATTTTGACAGATGGCACAAGATTACGATAAAATTTTTAAGGAAAATATTGAAGAGGTTATATTACCTTTAATCGATAAATTGTTAGGAATACGTCCTGAAAAATTAGAGGAAATTCCTGATGATTTGCAAAAAACGATTGAAAGACGACCTGACTTTTTGAAAATAGTTCGGCATAAAAAAGATAAAAGTAAAGATTATATTTTGCATATTGAATTTCAGACTGATGATGAACCGCTGATGGTTTATAGAATGTTAGAATATTATGCTTTGCTTTTGAGGAAATATAAATTACCTATTTTGCAATATGTTTTTTTTATTGGAAAAGGACAAGCAAAAATGGTGAAAAATATTTCACATCAATGCTTAAAATTTCAATTTAATTTGATTAATTTGGAAGATTTTGATTATGAATTATTTTTGAAATCGTCTAAACCTGAAGAAATTATTTTAGCAATTTTGGGTAACTTTAATGGAGAAAAACCTGAAGTAGTTGTCAAAAAAGTACTGAACTCGATAAATTCATTGTCTATCAATACTTTACACAAACAAAAATGCGTTATACAATTGGAAGTTTTATCTAATTTACGTGATTTACAACAAGAAATAATCAATCAAATTAATAATATGGCACTCGTTTATAATTTACAAAAAGACCTTAGATATATACAAGGCAGAAAAGAAGGATTGGAACAAAATGAGCAAAGGTTGGCATTAGCAGAACAAATGGCTCAGGAAGCAAAGCAGAAAGAACAAGAAGCAAAGCAGAAAGAACAAGAAGCAAAACAAAAGGAACAAGAAGCAAAACAAAAGGAACAAGAAGCAGAAAAAAACTTGGAATTAAGCATACAATTTATGCTTTCTAATCAAATTTTGGCGGCTGATATTGCAAAAAACCTTCATATTTCTTTGGAATATGTAAGAAACATAGAAAGAAAAACGAAAAAATAAAACAAAAATAACTATAAAAATATGAATTTATTACACGAATTAAAACAATATAAACAAAAATACTATACAAATCAATTATTAAAAGGTATTTTAATAACTGCGGCTATGCTTTTAAGTTTGTATATGTCCCTGAATTTTTTGGAATATCTTGGGAGGTTTAATTCTTGGATTAGGGCAATATTTTTTTATGGTTTTATTGGTACACTCGCTTTTGTAGGCATTACTTGGATAATAATGCCTTTGCTCAAATTACTGCATATCAACAAACAAATTTCGAATGAAGAAGCGGCACAACAAATTGGTCAATATTTTCCTACCATTAATGATAAATTAGTCAATACTTTACAATTACAAGCTGTTTCAATAGATAATTCAGCACTTTTGCGTGCAAGCATTGCTCAGAGAACCAAAGAATTAGGTATTGTTAAATTTACTGATGCGATTCATTATGAAGAAAATAAAAAATATTTACGATTTATTTTTATTCCTTTATTTCTTTTTTTGTTTATATTTTTGATTTTTCCAAGCCTTTTTAAAGAAGTTTTTGGTAAAAGTGCTGAGAGAATTATTCGTTATAATGAAACTTTTGCAGAGCCTGCTCCTTTTACATTCCATCTTCAAAACAAAAATTTAAGTAGTTTTAAAAATGAAGACTTTACTTTGAAGTTGAATATGAAAGGCAAAACAATTCCAACAGAAGTTTATATTCAATTAGGACAAAGAAAATACAAAATGGTGAAAGAACAAGAGGGAGTTTTTTCTTATCTATTACCAAAAGTCCAAAAAGATACAAAATTTATTTTTGAAGCAGCAGGCTTTGGCTCTGATAGTTATCAATTAGAAGTATTAGAAAGACCTTCGTTATTGGCTTTTGCTGCTAAATTATCTTACCCTGCTTATCTTGGAAAAAGTAATGAAACATGGAATAATATTGGAAATTTGGTTGTGCCTGAGGGAACAAAAATCGAATGGGAATTTAATACACAAGCCACTGAAAAATTGAGTTTAATGTTTGGAGAAAATAAAGAAGAATTAAAAGTAGAAAACAAAAGTGGACAAAAATTTATGTTTTCAAAATTTGCTAAAAATTCTGAAAATTATGAAGTCAATCTTAAAAATCAACACGCCGAAAATAAAGAAGAAATTAAATATTATTTGAATGTAATCCCTGATAAATATCCTCAAATTAATATGCAAGGATATGCAGATACACTCACATTTTTGAATTTGAGTGTAGGTGGAAATATTGCTGATGATTATGGTATTTCAGCCTTGAAATTATATTACAGAGTAAAAAAACAAGGTAAATTTGGAAATTATCAAATGGTCAATATTCCTTTTGCTACCGAACAAACATTACAAAATTTTGTATATCAGTTAGATTTAACTACTTTGGATTTGAAACAAGGTGATGAGGTCGAGTATTATTCACAAGTTTGGGATAATGATGGCGTAAATGGTGCAAAAGCAACTAAAACATACGTTAATAATTTTAAAGTGCCTACTGCTTCTGATTTCGAAAAACAAATGAATGATAATGTCTCGAAAACAGAAAGTCAAATTGATAAAACTTTGAAAAAAGCAAAACAATTACAAACAGACCTGCAAAAACTTGAAGATAAACTAAAAACAAAAGAAAATATCGATTATCAAGATAAAAAACAAGCTGAAGAACTTCTCAAAAAAAGAGAAGAACTGAGTGAGGAAGTTAAAAAATTACAAGAGCAAGCAGAAAAACTAAAAGAACAACAAGAAAGATTCCAAGAACAAAGTCCTGAATTGGCTGAAAAAATGGAACAATTAAAACAATTAATGGAGCAATTATTAGACCCTGAAACAAAAAAATTGTACGAGGAATTGCAAAAATTATTGGAAAAAAATAAAGATAATGAAAATGTTTTGCAAAAATTGAAAGAAATAAAAGACAAAGAGCAAAACATGGAAAAAGAATTGGAAAGAACGTTGGAAATGTTTAAACAAATGCAATTCGACCAAAAAATGGAACAAACAGCTGAAAAATTAAAAGATTTGGCTGAAAAACAAGAAAAATTGGCAGAAAAAACTGAAAATGCCGAAAGAAATGATAAAAATCAAACAGAAGATGAAAAAAATGCTGAAAACGAAAAATTAAAAGAGGAACAAAAAGACCTCAATGAAAAATTCGAAGAAGCAAAAAAAGAAATTGATGACCTTCAAAAGATGGACAAAGAACTCCAAAATCCAAATGGAATGGAAGAAAAAGCGAAGGAATTAGAAAAAGATGAAAAAGAAATTACCGAAGAACAAAAAAATAGTTCCGAAGAATTGAAAAAAGACCAAAAAGAAAAAGCATCAAAAGCACAAAAAAAAGCAGCCAAAAAAATGAAAGAAATGGCTGAAAAAATGGACGAAGCAAGTGCAGACATGGACGCAAAAGAAAATGAAGAAAATATTGAAGATTTGAGAGCAATCTTAGAAAATTTGATACAACTTTCTTTTGACCAAGAAGAATTGATGAAAGAATTTAAAGGTGTAAACCTTACTGACCCAAGATTTATAAAATTGGCACAACAACAATTAAAACTGAAAGATGATGCTAAAATAATCGAAGATTCTTTGTTTACACTCTCAAAAAGAGTCTTTCAAATACAATCTTTTGTTACAAGAGAATTAGCAGCAATGAAAAAAAATATGGGTGAAAGTGCTGATGGAATAAAACAAAGACGAATTTCACAAGCAACCAGCAAACAACAAGCCTCAATGACAAGTATGAATAATCTTGCATTAATGCTCAGTGATGCCCTTAATCAAATGCAAAAAGAACCTGACGGCTCGGGAAAAGGAAAAGGAAAAAAATCAAAACCATCTTCTAAACCTCAAAAAGGCAAAGGAAAGGGAAAAGGTAAAGGAAAACAACCTAATATTGCACAATTACAAAAACAATTAGGTGAGCAAATAAAAAAATTACAACAAAGTGGAAAAACAGGCAAAGAAATGTCTGAAGAATTAGCAAAATTAGCGGCAGAACAGCAAAGAATCAGAGAAGCATTGCGTCAATTAGAAAAAATGAATGGCGGAAAAATGCCTAATGGAAACAATGGAAACGGTGACGGACAAGGTGGAAATGACGGGAATAAAAATGCTGATAAAGATGCCAAAGAAAAACAAGAAAAAGCAAAACGTGAATTGGCAAAACAACTCAAAGATTTAGCCAAAGAAATGGATAAAATCGAAGAAGATTTAGTCAATAAAAATTTGCAACGTATCTCACAACAACGATTAAAAGAAATTGAAACAAGACTGTTGGAATCTGAAAAGGCATTGAGGGAAAAAGGTGAGGAAGAACAAAGAAAAGCAGAACAAGCAAAGGAAAAACAAAAAGTAGTACCTCCTGCTTTGCAACAATATTTTAAAAATAAAGAAAAACAAACTGAATTATTAAAAACAATTCCACCTGCTTTTTCTCCTTATTATAAAAAAGAAGTAGATAAATATTTTGAAAAAATAAAATAAATTTTCAAAAAAATGAAATAACTAACGAATGAAACCTGACTTTAACACTATTTCTTTTGAAAATAAAACAAAGCCATTTGCTTTGCCTGATATTAAAAATTGGCAGACTGCTGAGGGTATTTCTATCAAATCTTTTTATACAAAAGATGATTTGAAAGATATAAAACATCTTCATTTTATTGCAGGAAAAGCACCTTTTTTGAGAGGTCCTTATGCTACAATGTATATACAACGTCCTTGGACTGTGCGTCAATATGCAGGTTTTTCGACGGCAGAGGCTTCAAATGCTTTTTATAAACGTAATTTAAAAGGTGGACAAAAAGGACTTTCGGTGGCTTTTGATTTGGCAACACATCGTGGTTATGATTCGGATAATCCGCGTGTGATGGGTGATGTAGGCAAAGCAGGAGTAGCAATTGATTCGGTGGAAGATATGAAAATTTTATTTGATGAAATTCCACTTGATGAAATGTCGGTTTCAATGACTATGAATGGTGCTGTACTTCCAATTATGGCATTTTATATTGTTGCTGCTATAGAGCAAGGTGTTAATCCTGCTCAACTTATTGGAACAATTCAGAATGATATTTTGAAGGAGTTTATGGTACGAAATACTTACATTTATCCACCTGCTTCAAGTATGCGTATCATAGGTGATATATTTGAATATACTTCTCAATATATGCCAAAATTTAATTCCATCTCTATTTCTGGTTATCACATGCACGAGGCAGGTGCTACGGCTGATTTAGAATTGGCTTATACTTTGGCTGATGGTTTGGAATATATCCGCACAGGTTTGAAAGCAGGTTTAGATATTGATGATTTTGCACCGCGTTTGTCATTTTTTTGGGCAATAGGTATGAATCCATTTATGGAAATAGCCAAGATGCGTGCAGGAAGATTGCTTTGGGCAAAATTGGTAAAAGAATTTAATCCAAAAAAAGAAATTTCAATGGCACTTCGTACACATTGTCAAACTTCGGGTTATTCACTTACTGCACAAGATGTATTCAATAATGTAGGAAGAACTTGTATCGAAGCATTATCAGCCGTTTTAGGACATACACAATCTTTGCATACCAATTCGTTAGATGAAGCAATGGCATTACCAACAGATTTTTCGGCACGCATTGCTCGCAACACTCAATTATATTTACAAGACGAAACGTATATTACTAAAGTGGTCGACCCTTGGGGTGGTTCTTATTATGTCGAAAAATTAACCAATGATTTGGTACAAAAAGCATGGCAACTTATAGAGGAAGTTGAAGAATTGGGAGGAATGGCAAAAGCAATAGAAACAGGATTGCCAAAGATGAAAATTGAGGAAGCCGCCGCAAAAAAACAAGCACGAATTGATGCAGGAAAAGATGTGGTAGTAGGTGTCAATCGATTCAAACCTGATTCGGAACAGGAAATTGATTTATTAGAAATTGATAATACTGCTGTTAAAAATGCTCAAATTGAAAGATTGAAGCATATTAAAGATACAAGAAATAACGAAAAAGTAAAAATTGCTCTCGATAATATCACAGAAGCAGCACAAAATAAAACAGGAAATTTATTGGCTTTAGCCATTGAAGCTGCTAAAGAAAGAGCCACACTCGGCGAAATCTCTGATGCAATGGAAAAAGCATTTGGGCGATACAAAGCAACTATCAGAGCTATATCAGGTGTATATTCTGCAGAAGTTTCTGATGATGAAAATTTTGCAATGGCACGAAAAAAGGCAAATGAATTTACAAATTTGGAAGGAAGAAGACCAAGAATTTTGGTCGCAAAAATGGGACAGGACGGACACGATAGAGGTGCTAAAATCATTGCCACAAGTTTTGCTGATTTGGGTTTTGATGTGGATATAGGTTCTCTTTTCCAAACTCCCGAAGAAGTTGCTGCACAAGCCACTGAAAATGATGTACATATTATTGGAGTATCAAGTTTGGCAGCAGGACACAAAACGCTTGTGCCTGAACTTATTAAGGAATTAAAAAAAGTAAAAAGAGAAGATATTTTGGTGATAGTTGGAGGGGTAATTCCGCCACAAGATTATCAATTTTTGTATGATGCAGGTGCCGCAGGTATTTTTGGACCAGGAACAATTATTGCGATTGCCGCTCAAAATATATTGGATAAATTGATGAATTAGATAATTTTTTGCTGTTTGCGATAGTGATAGAAGCAGACTTGCAGAAACAAAAAGAGAGAAAAAAAATGCTTTTGCGAAGTTTTTTCTCTCTGTGCTTTGCACTTAGCACGTAATCGTCTAAATTATATTTTTTTGAAGAAAATTATAATAATTAAAAAAGTACTTTTATTAAAATAGTATAACTATTTATAAGATTAGTTATATATTTTGATTTTATTTTGATTTTATTTTGATTTGCACAAGTTTTATATGGCACTATTATAAAAAATAATTTTATTCAAATATTTTATCAGTTAATAAACCCATTTTCCATCGATTATGAAAAAAAATTCGTTAATTATTATCTTATTGCTTGTATTACCTGCTATTGGTGCTTACTATAAAATAATAGATAATAAAAGTGATGTTGCTAATTTTTTATTATCCTTTTCAATTATATTTTTACTTATTTTTGTTGTTTATAAAATTGTTAATTCAAAAAAAGTAAAAGTTTAACTATAATTAAATAAGGTTTTCTAATAAATGAAAGAAAAATTCAAGTACTTTTTATAAAACTTACAATAATTTTGTTTTTGTAGCAATAAACTTTAAGATTAGTAAATATTATTTTTTGCTGTTTGCGATAGTCATAGAAGCAGACTTGCAGAGACAAAAAGAGAGAAAAAAACAAGGCTTCCGCCGTTTTTTTTCTCTCTTTTTGTCTCTGTGCTTTGCACGATAGCACGTAATCGCCCAAATTGTATTTTTTAAAACAAAGACAAAGCAAAACTTGTCATCGATTTTACGCCTGTTTTTAAAGTAATGCTAATTTCGGGTGCGTAAAAAGGAGAATGTAAAGACGGTAAACCTTCACCTGTTTTTTGACTATTGTCTATTTTTTCTTTTGTAATTGTACCTAACCAAAAAATACAAATTGGGATTTTTTCGGCTGTTCTACCAAATAATCCAAAATCTTCTGCACCCATCACAGGTTCGCTATTGACAACATTTTCTTTTCCTAATGTATTTTCAGCAACAATTTTTAGTTTTTTTGTCAATTCGATATGATTAAAAACCGCAGGAATGCTCTCATTTTGTAAAGTTACTTCAGGAATTTTGTTTTCGGGCATACCCGCTGCCAAAGCAATATGTTTGCATTTGTGCGGAATTGCTTTCAAAATATGATTTCTCACTTCATCTTTATAAGAGCGAATAGTGAGTTGCATTTTGAGTTGGTCTGAAATAATATTGTGTTTTGTACCGCCATGAATAGAGCCAACCGTAACCACAGCGGCATCTGTGGGTGCAATTTCTCTACTGACAATGGTTTGTAAACCTAATATAATTTGGCTTCCTAATACAATCGGGTCAATCGTTGTGTGTGGATACGCTCCATGCCCACCTTTTCCATGTACTAAAATATCCATCGAATCTACATTTGCAAAGGTATAACCTTCACACAATCCTATTTTTCCTGCTTGCAAAGTAGCGTTACAATGCAAAGCGATAGCGTAATCAGGCATTGGAAATTTTTGATAAAGTCCTTCGGCAATCATTGCTTTTGCTCCTCCTGCACGTTCTTCGGCAGGTTGTGCGACCATTATCAAAGTGCCTTTCCAATCTTTTTTAGTTTCTGCTAAGGTTTGAGCAACGCCTAAAAATACGGTAATGTGCATATCATGTCCGCAGGCGTGCATTGCACTGACTTCGTTCCCGTTGTCATCTTTTGCTTTTGCTTTGCTGGCATATTGTAGTCCTGTTTTTTCTTCTAAAGGAAGTGCGTCTGTGTCTGCTCTAATCAAGACATTTTTTCCTTTTCCGTTTTTGAGTACTCCAATTACTCCATATCCACCAAAATTTTCAGTAACTTCAAAGCCTAATTTTTTGAGTTCTTGTGCAATTAGTGCTGAAGTATTTTTTTCTTGGAATGATATTTCAGGGTTTTGGTGCAAAAATTTGTATCTATTTTCCCAATTTTCTGCATTTTTATTGATAATTTGCTCTATTTTTGGTAATAAAGTTACATTTGTTTTGGTTTGAGCGATATTATTTTGTGTGATAAATGTTATCAATACAAAAATAAAAAGTAGTTTTTTTTTCATTATTTTTTTATGTTTATTTTTTATAATCTAAGTGAGTGTAAAATTTTGTATATCAATCAAAATGGCGAAATATTTGTTTTATGCTCTCGCTTGTAGAACACAAGCAGGGGCGAATGAAAGTAGCATAAATGCCATCACTATGCATAATTGAACAGATTTTTATAAAGATAGTTTTATTTTTTTTGATTGATTTTTCTTTCATTTTCTAAGGCAATGCCTAAATTTCGGGCAATATTTTCTATCAAATCTATTTTATAATCGTTATAATTTTCAAAAGAAAGAATTTCGATAACCCCCAAAACTTCATTTCTAAAAACGACAGGTACTAAAAGCAATATTTTAGCCGTACTTCCGCCCAAACCTGAACTAATTTTGGTATAAGTAGCAGGTACATTTTCTATTTTGATGAGTTTGTTGTGCTGCCAACACTCCCCTATCAGACCTTCATTGAGTTCGAAACGATTTTTTTTATATCTATCTTCAGAATAAGCATAAGAAACTAACAATTTTAAATGTAAATCATCAGTATTATTATCATCATAAATATAAATTGCTCCTTGTTGTGCTTCAAAAAATTTGATTAAATAATTCAAAAAATTTTTCAATGTTTTTTCCAATGTTTGATTGGTATTATTTCTTAAAAGATGCGAAAATTCGGTCAATACACGCATCCATTTTGCTTCATCTTGATTTTCTTGGATAGTATTTTCTAAATTTTTGAATGTTTCGAATGTGTCATCACTCATATAAAGTGGTTTTTTTTCATTCTTTTCTTCCAATTCGATACTTTTTTTGATGTATTGATTCAATACTTTGATATTATTTTCAATCGCATTAATAGATTGATGAGAAGAAGAAAAAATACTTGATTTTCGGGCAGAATAAGTCCTTAAATCTTCATTTTTTGCAAGTTGTTCTAAACGTTCTTTAAAAATTTGATAAGGTGATAAAATATATCGAACTATTACAACAGAGGCATAAACCAATACAGACATACTTAGAATCAACCAAATCAAATAAAGATATTCTCTGATAACTTCATTAACTTTGAACCAATGTATTATCACACCTAACAATAATAAAATTGCAAGGCACACAAAAAGAAATGTAAGTAAAAAATGTAATCTATTTTGTGTCATATTTAAAAATCGGGTAGTGTTGTACCTGTAATGTTTTTGTCTTTTTGAGCGAAGCGAAAAATCTAACTCTTTTGTTCACAAAAAACTGTTCAATGGTAAAGATGCTTCACTTCGTTCAGCAGGACAAAAAATTACATTTGTAGCACTATCAAAAATCGAATAACAATAATTATTGCAAATATAATACAAATTATTTTTAATAACCATTCATTCCATACAAATTCATTAACATTGTATCCAAAATTTGTTCAGTAGCCAAAATATCATTGTTTATTTGTGTATATTTTTGTTTTTCGTCCTCAAAAAAACGCATATATTCTGTTTTTTGTTTCAATGGAATTGTTATTTTTTGTTTTTTTAATTCATCTTGAAAATTCTGCCACGACAATTCAAAACATTTTTCTAATTTTTGATTGATTTTCAATTCCTTGAAATCTGCCTGCATTATTTTCCAAAAATCTTTACTCATTTTTTCATTTTTTTGACTCCATTCTTGTAATAAAATTGCTTTTTCTTCAAATGGTTTTTTTTCCTCCGCACTCAACACAGGCACAGGTACATCTATCATTTTATTATAATCTAATTTGTTTCTTCCACCTTCGTCTGCATTGCCATACGCCACAAATTTCAGTTTTTTATACCATTCAAAAACCTTAGAATTGAGAAAAACAGACAAAAACAAATCTACATTCGAAATAAAATAACTCGAATTATTCAAATAATAACCTTTTGTATCATAAAAAAATTGATGTTTTAAAGCTGTATGAATATAAATAATTTTGGGTTCGTTAAATTTTTCATAATACGCACAAGCCCGCAAATTGTAGTGTGTTTTTCCTTTGTCTTGTCTTGCTGCTAATTCTTTATCAAATTGTTTTAAATATTGATAAATTGCTCTATAATTTTTATCAGAAATTTCAATATCAAAATTTGTATTGATAAAATAAAAATCTTTTTCATTTTCCAAATGCCATTTTTTGATGTCTGTCGCCTGAATATAAGGTTTGATAAGTTCCGCACTTTTTGCGTCTTGTTTTATCAATTCGTTTTTTGTTTTTTCATCAATGATAAAGGCTTTATTCAAACCTGTTGTTATTCCTCTGTAAATATTTTGGTTGGCATATTCATTCAAAGCAATAATTTTGAGTAATTTATTTTGATAAAAAATGGGTGTTTTTCCTGTGATTTTATCTAATATTAGTTGAGTTTTTGTGTCTGTAAAAATCCATTCATTTTCATTGAGATTATTTTTTTGGATAATCATTTTATCAGGTAAATTGTCTGCAAAATTAGCGATGCCTTCTTTTATATTTTGTTTTGAAATAGGAAAATAATCAAAATAATCTTCTGATTTTTGGTTTTTGAGTATAATAATCATTGGTTCTGTGCTGGCATCTTCAAAAACTTTCAATTCAAAAAAGTCAGTAATTTGTATTATTTTTAATGGTTGTAATAATTGCCTCAAACCTTTTCCGTATTTGGTTTTGAGCCATTTATTGGGCGTAATCAAACCAAAATAACCTTTTGGTTTTAGTAATTCTAAGGCTTTGGCATAAAAATAAACATACAAATCCGCCACTCCGTTATAAATGTTTGGGAAGTTTTTTTGCAGTGTTATTTTTTGTTTTTCGCCTAATAATTCTTGTCTTACATAAGGAGGATTTCCGATAATAATATCAAAAGAAAAATTTTGATTTGTTTCTAATGTATTGATTTCTAAGATATTATTAGATAAATCTGCCAAAGTTACAAATCGATTCGCAGTCAAAAGCCACAAAGCTAATTTTGTAATTTGCACACTTTGATTATTAATATCAAAACCAAAAAGATTATTTTGGACAATCATTTTTTTGATTTTCCATTCGTTTTGAAAATTTTGAGTTGTATTTTTTGTGCTAAAAATTCCTTTTTCTTTGTTTTTGATTTTTCTTTTTCCGTTATTTTTTATTTTTTCAATTTCAGCCAATACAACTAACCATTCATCAAACAAAAATTCAAAAACTTGCGTCAAAAACGCACCAGAGCCACAAGCAGGGTCTAAAATTTTTAGATTTTGTAAAATTTCTTGATATTCGTTCCAAAATTCGATATTTTCAGTGTTATATTTTTCCAATAATTGATTTTTTTGTTCTTCTAAATAAGTTTTAATTGTGGTTTTGATGATGTATTTTGTGATAAAATCAGGCGTATAAAAAATGCCGTCTTGTTTTCTAACATCAATATTTGTTATGATTTCTTGCCCATTATTAGACAAAGATTGTTCAAAAATATGTCCTAATAAATTGACATTGAGTTCACTTTGAAAATCATATTGCAACACAAACTCAACCAAAGGCATCAGTTGAAAATCATATAATTTTATTTTTTCGTCCAATAATTCATCTTTTCTAAAAAGTCCGCCGTTAAAATGTGGTATTTTTTCACCAAAACCTTTGTCAAACGACCTAAAAACGCCTTTCAAATCGTTCCAAAATCTATTTTTATATTCATACAATCCGTCTAATTGCAAATAAGTTTCTTGAATTTTTCCTAAAACATTCATCATTGGCAGTGTATCTCTGACAAAACACATAAAAATAATTCTGTCGATGAGTTTTTGGTTACTATTTTGGAGAATATCGTCTGCAATAGTTGGATTTTCATTTTTCAAATCAAAAAACAAGGCTTGTCTTATTGTTTCATATTGATAATAAAATTCGTTGGTTATTTTTTCTTCAAAAATTCGTCTTTCGTTCAATAATTGTTCGATTCTACTTTCTCCATTTTCTAAAAAAAGTCTATCTTTTTGGAATAAAAAAATAAATTTTTCTAAATTTTTATCTTCCAATAAATCCAATATTTCAAATTTTTCGTAGCGACTGCTGTCGCTTGCGTGGTATAATCTAATTTCGGTAAAATTGCTGACAATTACCCACTGACAATGCCCGCCCATTTTGGGAACGTAGCCAAATGCTTGCTCGATAGGTGAGCCTTTTTTTTCTTTGGTTTGTGTTTTATCTAAGTTGATATTTGCGCCTTTTAGTTCGATGACTGCTTTTGATTTATTTTGTTTTTCTTGTGAATAAACGCCATAAAAGCCCAAAGTTGCGTCAGGTCTTGTGTTGTCTTGTATTGTTTTTGGTTTGATTTCTATTTGCCAATATTTGTCATTTTGGTATTCATACCCTAAAATATCACCAAAAAATTGATGAATAAAACGCATATCGAGTTGTGTTTCATTGAGTTGAAAAATTTTACCACTTTCAATATCTTTCTGCCAAGCGATAATAATTTTTTTGATTTTATCGATATTTGAAATATTTTTAATAACAAGATTGAGTTCTGTTATCGGAAAATCTTTGGGTACAAATATATTTTTCATTCTACTTTTTGTTTAATTTTGCTACAAATGTATAAAAAAAAAATTATTTCTTAAAATATTTTTAAAAAATTTAGAATAAAAATGAAATGAAAAATGTAAAAAAAAGATAAATTTATAAAAAAAAATTATTTTTTTTGGATAATTAAAAAAAATAAAATACCTTTGCACACTATTTAAGAAAAAAGCGGATGTGGTGAAATTGGTAGACACGCTACCTTGAGGTGGTAGAGCCAGCAATGGTGTAGGAGTTCGAGTCTCCTCATTCGCACTTATATTTTGTATCAACCTCAACCTTTTGGGTTGAGGTTTTTTAATTTTTTATTCACTCAAAAAAAAGTATTTTTTAAATTATTCAAAATGGAATTTATTTTAGATAAAAAAAACGCAACCGAAGGTGTAATTATTGTGAATGTTTTTGCAGATGATTATGCAGATAAATTAGAAGCAGACTTAAAACAAGCAGCAAAAACAGTAAAAGTAAACGGTTTTAGAGAAGGAAAAGTGCCATTGGAAATGGTTAGAAAAATGTATGCTTCAAAAATTTTACCTGAAGTGGTTTTTGCAGAGGTAGAAAAAAAATTGAGTAAATATAAAAGAGAACAATCATTAGACTTTCATATTTTTGGACAATTTGCACTATCACCAGAAACACCTGCACAAGATTGGAAAAAACAAAAAGATTTTCAACTTCATTTTAATTTTGGTTATGTGAATGATTTTGAAATTGATTTTTCTGATATACAACTCACTGATTACCAAATAAAAGTAACTGATGAGGAAATTAAAAAACAATTAGACCAAATACAAACAAGTTTACAAGAAATTATACCAACTGAAAATGTAGGAGAAAATACTCAAATTGTTTTTTCTGTTGATAATGAAAAAGTAAAAGAAGGCATTGCGATTAAATTTGCGGACATAAAAGAAGAATATCAATTAAATCTTGTAGGGCAAGTAGTTGGTAGTACTTTTGAATTCTCATTTGAAGAAATATTGAAAGAAGAAGCATACAAAAGTATGTTAGCGTATGAATTAAGTATGTTTGAAGAAGAAGAACTTGCAACTCCATTTTCTGTAACAATAAAATCAATTAATACTTTTGTTCTACCTGAATTAAATTCAGAATTGTATAAGAAAGTATTTCCTAATGATACAATTGAAACTTATGAAGATTTTGAGGCAAGATTAAGAACAGATATAACTAAATCATATACAAAAATTATAACTCAAAGTCTTACATCAGATTTATATCAAGCAATTCTTAAAAAAAGTGAAGAGATAGAATATCCTACTAACTTTATCAAAGAATGGATTTACTTTAATTATGAAGCATCAAAAGGTACGAATCAACGATTATCTCCAACACAAATTGATGAACTATACCCTTCTGTAATACAAGATTTCTATTGGCAAATCGTTGAAAAAAAATCTGCAGAAAAGTACAATATTGAAGTCAATGATGAATTGTTGTTGGATACAGTTTGTGATGATTTGAGAAGACAATTTGGTGGTAATATTGAAGATAGTATGTTAAGGGATATAGCAGTAAGATTCCTCAAGAGTAAAGGTGATGAATATATGGCTGAAACCTTTAGAACAACTGTTAAAAAAGAATGTTTAAGAAAGATATATGAAGAGTTGCCTAAAGAAACAAACTTTGTAACATTAGATGAATATATTGCTATTTTAAAAGCAAAAAATAACGCATTAGTAGAAGAATCTGCAGAAGAAAATGAAGATTCGATGACAAACGTGTTATAGTTCTGAATAATTTGTAAAAAAATGATTGTAATTTAAAAATTACAATCATTTTTTTATTTTAGTGTCAAAATCCCTTCTATTTCTATCTAAATAAGTCCAAAATAAAAAATATTTTACTTTTTTTAATATTTATTTGGAAATCTCAAAAGTAATAATTACCTTTGCATTGTCAATTCAAAAACTCCTCAAAAGAGCATAAAAATTGGCTTATAAAGAAGTCGGGAGAGTACAGGCTCAAAGAACGACTAACAACCTATTCATAGAAATAAGGTGCTAAATCCTGCCTAAAAAATTTGTTAGGAAATATAAACCAAAAAACATTATTAATTATGATAATTATTGCTCAAAATTTCGTTATTCCAACTCCTTCTTATTCTTTATCAATTCAACAAAATTGTTGCTGTTGTTGTTAATATTTTATCATATCCAATAAAATAACATCAATACTGAACTTTTTTAGTGATAAAAAATGTTTCACAAAATATAAATCTATTTAGTCTATCAATTTTATATACTTTTAATAAAAATCATTTTAAAAATTTAAAAAACAACTCATATTATTATGGCAAATTATCATTTTGAAACTTTACAAGTCCACGCAGGACAAGAAGCAGACCCAACAACAGGTGCGCGTGCAGTGCCTTTGTATCAAACAAGTTCTTATGTGTTCAAAAATGCAGAACATGGTGCTAATTTATTTGCACTAAAAGAATTTGGTAATATTTATACACGCTTAATGAATCCTACTACTGATGTTTTTGAAAAAAGAATCGCAGCATTAGAGGGTGGTGTAGCAGCTTTAGCAGTAAGCTCAGGGCAGGCAGCACAATTTATTGCTTTGAATAATATTTTGGAGACAGGACAAAATTTTGTTACGACTTCGTTTTTATATGGAGGTACCTACAATCAATTCAAAGTGGCTTTTAAACGTTTAGGCATAGAAGCACGTTTTGCTAAAGGTGATAATGTAGAAAGTTTTGAGGCTTTGATTGATGAAAATACAAAAGCAATTTATTTAGAAACTACAGGAAATCCAGGTTTTAATATTCCTGATTTTGAAGCATTTGCTGCGTTAGCCAAAAAACATGATTTGCCTTTGGTTGTTGATAATACTTTTGGGGCAGGTGGTTATTTGTTCAAACCTATTGCACATGGAGCGGCGGTTGTGGTGGCTTCTGCTACAAAATGGATTGGTGGTCATGGCACAAGTGTTGGTGGTGTGATTATAGATTCAGGTAATTATGATTGGGGGAATGGTAAATTTAAACAATTTATAGAGCCATCAGAAGGTTATCAAGGTTTGGTTTTCAATGATGTTTTTGGTAAAAATGGCCCTTTTGGTAATATTCAATTTATCATTAGAGCAAGAGTAGAAGGTTTGCGTGATTTGGGGCCAGCAATTAGTCCTTTTAATTCATTTTTGTTTATTCAAGGTTTAGAAACACTTTCTTTGCGTGTGCAAAGACATGTCGATAATACTTTAGCATTGGCAAAATGGTTAGAAAATCATCCGCAGGTAGCAAAAGTTAATTATCCGGGATTGGAAAGCAGTCCATATCATCAATTAGCAAAAAAATATTTGACTAATGGTTTTGGTGCAGTGCTTTCTTTTGAAATAGACGGCGAAAAAGAAACAGCAGAACAATTTGTCAATGCGTTACAACTTACAAGTCATTTGGCAAATGTAGGAGATGCAAAAACATTGATTATTCAACCAGCAGCCACTACACATCAACAATTAAGTATTGATGAACAAATTTCAGCAGGCGTTACACCTACTTTGTTGCGTGTTTCTGTGGGTATAGAGCATATTGAAGATATTAAAGCAGATTTTCAACAAGCATTTGAAAAGGTAAAAACAGCTACTTTGGCTGCATTATAGTATTTATATTATTGTAAAAAATAACATTCTAAAACCTTGTAAAATAATTTACAAGGTTTTTTTTATTTCAAATTTACAATCGTAACACCATCACCTCCCCTGTCTGCGTGTTCATCTTTCATTGATTGCACTGCTTTGTATTTTTTTAGTTCATCTCTAATCAATTTTCTCAAAATTCCATCACCTTTTCCATGCACAATCGTTATTTCATTGACCGAAGTAAGAATAGCAGTATCCATAAAATCTTGTATTTTTTTGAGTGCTTCTTCTGCTCTTTTACCTCTCAGGTCAATTTTTGGACTAAAATTCATAAATTTTTCGTTCAAATCTATACCTAAAAAAGATTTTGCAATTTCTTTTTTTACTTCTCGTTCAATTTTGCGGTTGATTTTTTCTAATCTACTCAATTTTACGATAGATTTAAGCTCTCCTACCATAATTTCAACATCTTTTCCTTTCAATGCGACTACTTCGCCAATGGTAGGTTGTCCTTTTACCCTCACTCTGTCACCAACCATAATTTCACCTCCAATTACTTCAATTTGCTCTTTTTCTTCTTTTGTAGGTGTATAAGGAATTGCTTCTACTGCAAGATTTTCTTTCGAAAAAGTAGCTATTTCTTGCCTAATTACCTTTACATTTTCTTTTGTGGTTTGATTTTGTTTGATAGTCGCAACAGCATTTTCAATTTTTTGATTAGCATTTCTGATAAGTTCTTGTGCTTCAATTTTGGCTTGATTTAAGATACGTTTTTTTTCTGTATCTAAATAATTTTTAAGTTTTTCGTATTCTGATGTCAGATTTTTGAGTTGTGATTCTCTTTCGCTGATAAGTTTATTTTTATCGTGATATTGTTTGGTTTCAATTTCTAATCTACGTAATAAATCATCATAGTTAACTCTTTCTTTTCCTGCATTTTTACGTGCATTTTCCATTACTTTTTTAGACATTCCAATTTTTTGTGCAATTTCTAATGCAAACGAACTTCCTGCTTGTCCGATTTCTAATTGATACAAAGGTTCTAATTTTTCAGAATCAAACAACATTCTACCATTGATTAAGCCTTCTTCTTTCTCTGCCAAATGTTTCAAATTAGTATAGTGTGTAGTTACGATACCAAAAGTTTTTGCTTGATTGAGTTCGTATAAAATAGATTGCGCCATTGCTCCGCCCATTTCTGGTTCTGTTCCTGTGCCAAACTCATCTATCAAAATCAGTGTTTTTTGGTCAGACCTATCCAAAAAATGCTTCATACTTTTGAGATGTGAACTATAAGTACTCAAATCATTTTCCAATGATTGTTCATCACCCATATCAATAAAAATAGCATTAAAAATTCCTATTGTAGAATCAATATCCATCGTAACCAACAAACCGCATTGATACATAAATTGTGTCAAGCCTACTGTTTTTAAAGCAATGGATTTTCCGCCTGCATTAGGGCCTGAAATAACCAATAAACGATTTTTATCTTTGAGTGTGATATCCAAAGGTATTACAGTTCTATTTTGAGATTCAAAATGCAACAAAAGCAAAGGATGTTTTGTATTTCTCCAATTAATAATATTTTTCTTTTGAAAATCAGGGTTAATTGCTCTTGTTTTGATAGCAAATTTTGCTTTTGCTCTGATAAAATCCATCAAACCTAAAAAACGATAACTATCTCTTAAATTATTGATGTGTGGACGTATTTTGTTGGTTAAATGCGTTAATATTTTAATAATTTCACGTCTTTCTGCATACTCTAATTCTCTGATTTCATTGTTCATATCTATCACTTCAGTAGGCTCAAGATAGACCGTTTGCCCTGTTGCAGATTCATCATGCACAAAACCTTTTATTTTTCGTTTTGATTCAGCGTTCATCGGAATCACAAAACGCCCTTCTCTGAGTGTAATTTGTGCATCTTCTTTGGCAAAACCTTCTACTTTGACAGATTTTAAAATGCGTTCTAATTGTTTTCGAAGTTGTATTTGTGCGGCGGCTAATTTTTCTCTAATTTTTCTTAATTCGAAAGAAGCATCAGCCCGCATTTGTCCTTTATTATCGATAATAAGTTCTATTTCAGCAATTAAATCTACCTCAAATAATAAATCTTTTGATAATTCTTGTAATTGTGGGTATAAATGTGGTCTTTTTTTAAAAAAATTTATACATTCAGCAATAGTTTTGAGTGATAATTTCAAATCAAAAAATTCTTCTTCTAATAAAAATGAATTTTCAGGTAATACTTTTGCAAAAAAAGGTGTTACATCAATATAATTATGTTGTGGAAAGCCTTCATCAATTTGTAAAATATCACAAAACTCTGCAGTTTGTTTTGTTAATTTATCAATCAAATCAAAATGATTGAGAAAACGAATTTTATCTACAAAACCTTTACCTAAATTACTAATACATTCTTTTTTTAGTAATTCTCTAATTTTATCAAAGCCTAATTTTTGTTCTATATTGTCAGGATAAAGCATATTTTTTATCTAATTTATTCTGCAAAATTAGTAAAATTCTTTTAAATAAATATCTTCTTGTCAATTTTTTTTGGTTAAAGTAAAACTTATAACTGATTTTTGGTATTTTTTTATCAGAAATGATATTTATTTACATTTCTTTTAAATTAGTTAGCTAATTCTTAGATGTAAAGTAGCATATTATTATGACAATCAATTATTCTCTCAAAATATAATTTTCATATTTTTAATAATCTACTTTTTTTTATTACCTTTGCAAAAATCAATCAATGCTTTTATTTTTTAATTATAGTCAAAAAAATAATGAAACTATTAGAAGGAAAAATTGCTCTCATTACAGGAGCATCAAAAGGAATCGGTAAATCAATTGCACTCAAATATGCAGAACAAGGTGCCAATGTCGCTTTTACTTATTTATCAAGTATCGAAAAAGGACAGGCTTTAGAAGCAGAATTGACTGCATTGGGAATCAAAGCAAAAGGCTATCGCTCTGATGCTTCTATTTTTGCAGAAGCAGAAAATCTTGTGAATCAAGTAATTACAGACTTTGGTGCATTGGATATTTTAATCAATAATGCAGGAATTACCAAAGACGGTTTGTTGATGAGAATGTCTGAAGAACAATGGGATTCTGTTATTAATATCAATCTTAAATCGGTTTTTAATCTTACGAAAGCAAGTATGAAACAAATGATGAAACAAAAAAATGGTTCTATCATCAATCTTACTTCTGTTGTCGGTATTCGTGGCAATGCAGGACAAGCCAATTATGCTGCCTCAAAAGCAGGAATTATTGGTTTCACTAAATCAGTTGCTTTAGAATTAGGTTCAAGAAATATTCGTTCTAATGCTATCGCACCCGGATTTATAGAAACCGAAATGACACACGATTTGGCAAACAAAGAGGAATGGCTCAAAGGTATTCCTCTCAAAAGAGGAGGCTCGCCTGATGACGTGGCAAATTGTGCTATATTTTTAGGCTCTGCGTTATCAACTTATATCACAGGACAAGTTTTGCAAGTAGATGGCGGAATGCTCACTTAAAAAAATCTCAAAAAACAATATCTTGTGCAAGCGTGGACGCTTGCACAAGATAACAATTGGTGCAAGCATCCACGCTTGCACAAGATAACAATTGGTGCAAGCGTCCACGCTTGCACAAGATAACAATTGGTGCAAGCGTCCACGCTTGCACCAAAAATACTTAAATAGTTATAAAAAAATTATAAATCAATTTTTGTCCATGTCAAATATTTTTTTAAGTCTTTGATAATTGCATCAGGTAATTTTGTATTTTTAAGGTTTAAAAATTTTAATTTCTTTAATTTTTTAAAATGTTCAACCGACAAAAAAACCAAAGGATTATCATTTAAGTATAAATATTCTAAATTTTCTAACTTATCAATATCATTGACAATAATAGAAATTTGATTTTTTTGTAAATCTAATCTTTTTAAATTTTTGAGTGCATAAATAGGCGGCGGAATCACACTAAATTGATTGCCGCTCATATAAATTTGCTGCATATATTGCAAACGAGCAAATTTTGGTGGTAGATTTGATAATTTTTCGTTAATAACTTGTATAAATTGTAAATTTTTGAGTGTATCGATATCTATTGGTAACCCGTCAATTTTTCCATAAATACTACCACCACTTTTGAGCGTGATTTTATACACTTCTAATGATTTTTGGTAAGCCCTTGCAAAATTAGAATACATTGGTTTTTTTGATAATTCTATTTCTGAGAAAATTTCTTGTGCTTTCAAAAAAAATAGTTGTAAAAAAAGATATAAAAATAAAATCAATAATTTCATTATAAAAAGTAAAAAATGAGAATGAATTGAATTTAATAACGTAATTATCAAAATAAAATTTTAAAAGTTATTTTATATTTTTAGTTATCAATTTCACTTTTTTATTTGATATATTACTTTTTTCTACAAATTATAGTAAAATATAAACTCTTTTCTTTCAAAATTCGTTAAAATAGGTACACATAAAAGTTAATTGAAATCAAATGATTATTACACACGAAAAAGCATCAAACTTAATATATCAAAGTAATTATATCAGCAGGGATTTGAGTTGGGTAAAATTTAATTTAAGAGTTTTAGACCAAGCAAAATCTACCCATCGTTCTATTTTTGATAGAATGAAATTTTTGTCAATCACCGCTTCTAATTTAGATGAATTTTTTATGATTAGAATGGGAAATTTATATAATTATATAGATTTTAGCAGAGATAGGATAGATTATTCAGGCTTGCGTGAAAAACCATTTGCTAAAATGTTATTGAGAGAAACACAACATTTTTATCATTTACAACAAAAAGTTTTTAACCAAAACTTAGCACCTTATTTTAAAGAAAATGAATTTAAAATTGGTAAATTAACTGACCTTACAGAAGATGAAATCACAGAAGTATCTTTGTATTTTATGAAGACAATATTTCCGATGCTTACTCCTATGGTTTTTGATAATTATCATCCTTTTCCAATTTTAATGAATAAAACTTTGATTTTTGGAGTAGTTACAAAAGCGACCACAGAAATTGATGATAGAGATGATAAAAGAGTTTCTTTTGTACAAATTCCTCAAAACTTACCTCGTTTTTATGAATTTGATAGAGAAGATGGTTTGCTTTTTTTACCAATCGAAGAAATTATTAGATGGAAAATGGATAAATTATTCAGAAATATTGAAATTTTATCCATTGATTTGTTCAGAATTACAAGAAATGGTGATTTTGCCTTAGAAGAAAGTGATGATATGGAAGATGAATTTATTGATGAAATCAAACAAAAAGTAAAAACCCGAAAATCAGGACGAGTAGTAAGAATCGAAATTGGTTCTAATTATTCTGAATGGATGATGCGTCTGCTCAAAAAAAGATGGACGGTTGATGAGGATAATATTTTTGTAACTGATAATTTATTAGATTTTACAAGTTTATCACAAATATTTGGACACGAAGATTTTATTGATAAAATAAGCCATCCACCTACTCCTGTGCTGCCTTTAGGTGTAGATGAAGCAGATATTGACTTATTTGAACATCTCAAAAAAAGAGATATTTTGATTCATCACCCTTATAATTCTTTTGAATTTGCACTCAAATTATTAGAAAGAGCAGCAGAAGATTCGAGTGTTTTGGCAATCAAAATAACCATTTATAGATTAGCAAAAAAGTCCCGAATTACAAATGCCTTGCTCAAAGCAGCAGAAAATGGAAAACACGTTTCTGTTTTGTTCGAGTTAAAAGCAAGATTTGATGAGGAAAACAATATCAGAGAAGCAGAAAGATTACAAAAAGCAGGTTGTTTTGTTATTCATGGCGTAGGGCATTATAAAACACACGCCAAAATGATGCTTATTGTCAGAAAAGAAGATACAGGTGTTGTGCGTTATGTTCACATGTCGAGTGGTAATTACAATGAAATTACTTCAAAGTTTTATACAGATTTAAGTCTTTTGACTACTAATGAAGGTTATGCTCATGATGTTTCTGAATTTTTTAATGCTATTACAGGACATTCAAATCCTTTAAAATATAAAAATCTTATCACTGCACCACGTGATATGCGCAATTCGTTGATACAACTGATTAGAAATGAAGCTGAAAACGCAAAAAAAGGATTAAAAAGCGGTATCATTATTAAATTAAATTCATTGGAAGACCAACAAATTATTGATGAATTATATTATGCTTCACAATCAGGAGTAAAAATTGATTTGATTGTAAGAGGAATTTGTTGCCTCCGACCACAAAGAAACGGACTGAGTGAAAACATTACTGTTCGTTCTATCGTAGGTGATTTTTTAGAACACATGCGTATTTATTACTTCCAAAACCAAGAAAAACCAAAGATTTTTGTAGGAAGTGCTGATATGATGGTTAGAAGTTTTGATAGAAGAATTGAATCTTTATTTTTGATATTGTCAGATACATTAACAAAGCAAATTACCAATATTTTACATAACAATTTGTTGGATAATATGAATACCTATATAATGAAAGAAGACGGCAATTATATCAAAAGAAAACCTATCAAAGGTGAAAAACATTATAGTATTCATCACGAATTTTTTAATTTGTATGCCAAAAAAGAAATCTTACAAATTTCTGATATCATCACAGAAAGAAAAGAAGAAAGTATATTGGTAATGCCTGAATACGGTGAAGATATTGAAGTAATAGAAAAAAAGAAAGCATAATATTTTCAAAAAAATGGTTTTTTATTGCTTATAAATGAAGCATTTAAACCATTTTTTTATACATTACATCAGACCTCAAAACATATTTTACACCATTGGTAACTATTGCTCCTTCGTGTTTTTGCTCGTGAACAAAACAAAGTGCATCACCCATAAAAGGTTGAATAGTGAGTTCGTCAAAAATTGTTTCACCACCTTCAAAATCATCATTCAAATAAATAATAAAAGTAATTCTGCTTTCTTCATTTTCATCTCGTCTAAATCTTCCATCTATGTGTCTTTTGAAACGCTGATTGATTTCGTATTTATAAAATCTAAATTGCTCATTCAATCCAATAGCAATATTGTTTTCTATACTTTCAGGGCAAAACGCTTTTAACTTTTGCCAATAGCGCAGTGCTAATTGATTGTCTTGATACAATAATCTATCATTATTTCTAATATTTTTCATCATTTTTGCACCACTTGTTAGATTGATTTCTGCTTCTCTGTAACCTATATTCTCACTTAGTAGTATCAAATCTTCACACTCTTTTTGAGAAAGAAAATTTTGAATTGTCCATATTTTTTCAGTGTGTTGTAAAATATTCATATTAATGTCAAAAAAAGTAAATTTTTAGTTGCAAGTAATTTTGTTTTTATTTCACAAATATAAGGAATAAATTTATTTTTACAAAGATAAAGATATAAAAAATAATTTTTTTGACTACTATCTGCATTGTATTTTCTTTTTTAAAATTTTATTTGGAATTTTATTAAAAAACATCTAACTTTGCAAAAAAATAAAACGTTCTTTGTTTTGCAGGTAATTAAAATAGATTGTATTTTCTTTTAGAAATGCAAACAAAGAAATATGTGTTTTCAAATAAAAATATGTTAAATCGCCGACAATTACGTGCAAAAGCTTTACAAAGTTTATACGCTTATCACGAATCAAGAGTAGCCAATATCGAACTCTGCCAAGATAAAATCTCACAAAGTTTTGAACCCGCTTGGGAATGGGAAGAAAAACAACCACACGATACTGAACTTATCAAAAAACAAAGAGAAGAAGCAAAAAAGTTTTTTAAACAATATTATAATAGCAAAGAGGTTTTTAGACCTGCTATCAATATTGATGACCAAGTGTATCGTTCAGTAAGAGAGCAAATTGTTGTTTTTGAAAATTTAGATAGAAAAGATAAAAATTACCATGCTCACGAACTTTTGGCACATACTGAAAAAGTATATGATGCTTATTTGAGTGCATTGAGTTTATTGTGTAAATTTGGAGATTTTGCTGCTGCCGAAAAAGAAGCAGTCGAAAAATCATACCTAAGAAAAACAACTGAAAAAGGTGATTTCAAACTCTCTAATAATGCTTTGATTAATGCTTTGAGAAAAAATGAACCACTACAAATGCAATTTATCAAACGAAAAATATCTTGGGAAGAACAATCTAACGACCTCAAAATATTTTATAACCAAAACGTCAAAACAAATATTGATTATATCAATTATCACGAAAGTTTAGAAACTGATTTTCAAAAAGACAAAGAAATGATTTTGAAGATGTTAAAAACTTTTATTTTTCCACACAAAACTACTAACATTTTTACCTTAGATGAAGTTGCTTTTCCTGATAGACTATGGAGAAATTGGCTTAAAAATCGTACTTTTGAAGATATTTATGAAATTATCAATAAAAAATTATCAAATATTGCTCAAACTTTTATAGAGGGTATCGATAAAGAAAACCAACAAGTACTTTGGAATCAATCACTGACTGAAAAAATCACTACGAAATTTAATAAAATTGTAGAAGTGATTAAAGCAGATGCCATCAAACTACAAAAATATAAAATTTCTCAAGAAAAACAAAGAGAAAGAGAATTAGCAAAAGCACAAGACAAAAAACCAAGATTTGTACCTAAAATCACAGATGTACAACCTGAAGAAAAAGAATTAGAAGACCCATTATCACAAAAAAATCCAAAAGAACTGTTGGTAAAAAATACAATGGTTGCTTTGGTTGATATTTTTTCTGAATTTCTAACAGAACAAAATTTAAACTTGGCAGGACTTCAAACCAAAAACATAGATGTAATCAATCAAACACTAATAGAATTTTTTGTAATTTTAAATCTTAACTGGGAAGAAAAAGTGAGATTGGTTGTAAGAGCAAAAACTGATACAGAACTATCTTATATTAGTGATATGTTGGCTGAAAATGACTTATTTTGGGAAGAATCAGAAGAAGCTGTCTGTTCATTAGTTCAAAAAACCATTAAAGCCATCACTGAAGACAATAAAGATGAGTTTTTATTGATGAGTTTGACAAAAAGTTGGGAAGATGACAAAGAATTTATGTTAGACTTATATAACAAATCTATTTCAGAAGAAGAAGAATATTTGCAATACATAGACCAAAATACTCAAAATTGGGATATTCATCGAATAGCAATGATTGATAGAATTATTTTATTGATGGCAATCACTGAAATGATTAACTGTTTTAGTGTGCCTGTAAAAGTAACAATCAACGAATATATTGAAATGGCAAAAATATACAGTACCCCAAAAAGTAAAATGTTTATTAATGGCGTATTAGAAGCAATTTCTAAAATGTTATTGGAAAAAAATATTATAAGAAAAAGTGCTTTGGGTTTAATGGATAATAAATAAAAACAGAACAAAATTATGGAAATTCAAAATGCAATCCAACAACCGATTGAGGTATTATTACAAGAAATTGATTTAGAAAATCAAATTCGAAATTTATTAGACGATACTCAAATTTATTTTGATTATAACATAGTGCCTAATCTTAACGGACAATATCCACTTATTAAATTAGATTTAATTACCATCAACAAAGAACATAATCATAAGTTTTTGTTTCATTCTAATCAAGGAACAAGCAAAATGAGCATCTTACAAGAGATGATAATTTACATTGATGAATATAAAAAACAGCAAGAAACTTATGCTATAGAATGGGCAGATATAAAAATTCCGAATAGAATCGAGATTTCTTGGTTCAAAGGCAACGATATTTTTGATATTTTGAATAAATTTTATTATACAAAAGAAAAAAGCCAATTCAAAATCTTTAAAATAAAACTAATGCCTGAGGCATAAAAGCAAGTAAAAAATAAAATAGACTTTTGTCATCACTATTATTTAAACATAAGTGATGACAAAATCTTGTAAATCCTGAAATCCTGTCTAAAGAAAACAACAAACAATCTTGCAAACCTTGTAATCCTGTCTAAAAAATAAGTAAATTTGGGTGATTACGGGCTATCGTGCAAGCACAGAGCCAAAAAAGAGAGAAAAAACTCGCAAAGCCTCGTTTTTCTCTCTTTTTGTCTCTGCAATACTGCTTCTATCCCTATCACAAATACAAAAAAGGTTCTATTTAGCTACTGTAACGTTTTTTTTAACTTTCTATTTCCTTGATAATGATTAGTTTACAATTTATTTTAAAAAATAGTTGGTAAAAAGTTTGGATATATAAAATATTATCCAGACCTTTGCACACTC
>RDZP01000195.1 GCA_004294005.1 Cytophagia bacterium | reverse complement strand
ATAGCTAAGTATAAAAGCGATAAGCTTAGCGACCTTTGCGTAAAACTTTGCACCCTTTGCGGTAAAAACTTTTAAAACGCAAACAAGACAAAGCTGAATGTAGAAAAAACAATAGCTAAGTATAAAAGCGATAAGTTTAGCGACCTTTACATAAAACTTTGCACCCTTTGCGGTAAAAACTTTTAAACCGCAAACAACACAAAGAAAAACCGCAAAGAACACAAAGTTGGATGGAGAAACTCTCAGAACTATATATAATTCTTAAAACGATAATATGATGCAAGAACTAGAAACCATAGAAAACACAAAACCATTAACCGCAGTTACGCCCGAAATAGCCATTGCTATAAAAAACGTAAGTGTTTCTTTTAAAACCAAAAAAGGAGTTTTTAACGCCTTAAACGATATTAGTTTAGATATTAAACGAGGCGAAATTGTAACCTTAATTGGCCACTCGGGTTGTGGAAAATCAACACTAATGAATACCGTATCGGGTATGGTTGCCCCTACCAGTGGTACCGTAACCGCAAACGATAAAATTGTAAAAGGCCCAGGGCCCGATAGAGGCATCGTTTTTCAAAACTATTCGCTATTACCTTGGTTAAGCGTTTTTCAAAATATTTACGAAGCTGTAGATTCGGTTATGAAAGATAAAACCGCAACCGAAAAACGAGAAATCGTTAATAAAAACCTAGATATGGTTAATTTAATGAGCCATAAAAACAAGCTACCTGGCCAGCTATCGGGCGGTATGAAACAGCGTGTGGCAATTGCAAGGGCATTTGCCATTAGCCCAAGTATTTTATTGTTAGACGAACCTTTTGGCGCACTAGATGCCTTAACCAAAAGCGATATGCAAATAGAATTATTAAAACTTTGGAACTTAGCTAACCGCGATAAAACCATTGTTATGGTAACCCACGATGTGGAAGAAGCCATATTTTTATCAGACCGTGTAGTGGTAATGAATAACGGCCCGGCAGCCACCATCAAAAAAATTGTGGATGTTAACCTACCTCGCCCAAGAAACAAAAAAGATATTAGCCACGACCCAGAATATATTAAAATTCACGACGAATTACTAACCTTGCTATTCCATAAATTCTCTATCGACGATTAATTAGTGCAACTTAAAAACTTATGAACCTTAGCAAAAATCAGCCTTTACAAAAGCTAAAAATTTTCTCCCTTAGGGGGATACAAATGCGCACATTCCACATTAGCTGGCTTACATTTTTTGTGTGCTTTTTTGGCTGGTTTGGGTTAGCACCATTAATGCCCACCATCCGGGCCGATTTAGGTTTAAGCAAAGCACAAGTGGGTAACACCATTATTGCAGCCGTATCGGCCACCATATTTGCCCGTTTACTTATTGGTAAACTGTGCGATAGCTGGGGGCCACGCAAAACCTACACTACACTATTGGTGGTAGGTGCATTCCCTGTAATGTTGGTAGGCTTAGCGCATACTTACGAA
>RDZP01000153.1 GCA_004294005.1 Cytophagia bacterium | reverse complement strand
GGATATTACTAATTTATTTATCAATGCCAAAAACCATCATTTTGATTATCAACAATTTTTAAAAGAAATCCCTGCCGAAAAAGTAGTACAATTTCATTTTGTAGGTGCATATCAAAAAAATGATATTTGGTATGACGGACACGCCCACAAAGTCAATGATGAAATTTGGGAAGTATTGGAATATGCCACAAAAAATACTGCAGTCAAAACAATGATTTTAGAACGAGATGAAAATATTCCTCATTTACAAGAATTAAGCAAAGAAATAGAAAAAGCAAGAAATATTTTAAAAGCAAAAAATAATTCTTTGTCGTTATTCAACACTTTTTGATATTTCTTTATTCAAAAGTACACTCACATACACGCAAAGTAAAGTAAAAAATATGGCTATATAGCCTACATAATTATAGTGTAATAATTGCCCATCATCAGCTTTTACAATGATAAAACCACTTATTGCTGCCGCTAAACCTGACATTAAATTTTGTGCTGAGGCAATCAAACCCATATAACTTCCTCGCAAATTAGGTGGTGATAAATTACTGATAATCGCATTGGCAGGCGAATGACGCGCACTAATAAAAACAAAAAAAAGAGAAGTAACACTCAAAGCAACAAACATAGAAACTTTGGGTAAATTAGTTACTAAAAATAAAGGAATAATACATAAAAACAAACAATATTGTAATATTTTAAATTTGCCAATTTTATCAGACAATCTACCTACATAAGGCGAAATAAAAAAAGTCAATAATCCACCAATAAAATAAATATAGGTAAGGTCATCTTCTTTAAAACCTACATTTGCCACCATATAAGGTGAAATAAATGGAATCATTGTAAAACTACCTAACATTACTGTACTGATGAGCATTAAGCCTAATTGTTGTTTTTTATCTTTTCTTACACTTTGAAGAATCGCAAAAGGATTGTGTTTTTTGTCAGATAGATGAGCAGTCATTCGAGGTAAAACTATCCAAATCATAGGAAAGACAACACAGCCAATCATTACAATAAAATAAAAAGCAATTTCCCAACTCCAATGATTACCCAAGTACAAACCTAAAGGAATACCAATTACAGAAGCCAACGAAAATGCCATTCCTAAAATTCCCATTGCTGCTCCACGTCTTTCATAAGGTACTAAATCTGCTACAATAGCATTGACTTGTGAAGCCAACAGCCCTCCTCCCGCCCCTGCGATAATTCTGGCAATCAATAGTGATAAATAGTTTTGAGAAAGCCCACACAAAAGTGTACCTGTCAAAAAGAAAAAATAACCAATCAATACTATTTTTTTTCTATCAAATTTATCAGCAAAAAAAGAAGATAAAAAACCTGTAATCGCGGCACTAATTGTATAAACTGAAACAATCAAACTAAACTCTTGTGGAGATACTTTTAATTTTCGCATGAGTTGTGGTCCTAATGGCATTATAATAATAAAATCAATAATATGAGTAAAATTAATACTCGCCAACAAAACAATGATAATTTTTTCTTTTGACATTGTATTTTTTTGTGTTTTTATAAAAAAGAAAGGCAAGCCGAAGCTTGCCTTTTAGATAAATATTTTCAATAATGACTATTATTCAAAATTGCGTGCTATTTCTTTGGCAATTTGTCCCAATTTTGTAGTCGCTGCTTTGATTTCATCATCACTAATTTTACGTTTTTTCAAAATATCCAATACTTCTACTTTGTGGTCGCGTTCTAAACGATTAAAAAATTCTTTTTCAAAATCTTTTACTTTATTGATTTTGATATTATCCAAATATCCTTCACTTGATACATAGATTATCGCAATTTGTTGTTCTACACGCAAAGGAGAATACTGTGGTTGTTTTAACATTTCTTGATTGATACGTCCACGTTGAATTGTTAATTGTGTGGTTGCATCAAGGTCAGAACCAAATTTAGCAAACGCTTCTAATTCTTTGAATTGTGCTTGAGCGAGTTTTAAAGTACCTGCAAATTTTTTCATTGCTTTTACTTGTGCCGAGCCACCTACGCGTGATACCGAAATACCCACGTTGATAGCAGGACGAATACCTGCATTGAATAAATTACCTTCCAAGAAAATTTGCCCATCAGTAATAGAAATTACATTCGTAGGAATATAAGCCGAAACGTCACCTGCTTGTGTTTCAATAATTGGCAATGCAGTCAAAGAACCGCCACCTTTTACTTTTCCTTGTAATGAATCTGGAATATCATTCATTCCTTGCGCAACCTTATCAGAAGCGTTAATTTTTGCTGCTCTTTCAAGCAAACGACTATGCAAATAAAATACATCACCTGGATAAGCCTCACGACCTGGTGGACGACGTAACAATAAAGATACTTCACGATAAGCAACGGCTTGTTTTGATAAATCATCATAAACCACCAATGCAGGACGACCTGTATCTCTAAAAAATTCACCAATCGCCGCCCCTGTAAATGGCGCAAAAAATTGCATAGGGGCAGGAGTAGAAGCCGCCGCAGATACCACAACAGTATAAGGCATCGCTCCTCCTTTTTCTAACATATTTACTACTTGTGCTACTGTACTTCCTTTTTGTCCAACGGCAACATAAATACAAAATACAGGTTCACCCCTATCATAAAATTCTTTTTGGTTGATAATCGTATCTATTGCAATAGCAGTTTTACCTGTTTGTCTATCACCGATAATTAGCTCACGTTGTCCTCGACCTACTGGAATCATTGCATCAATAGATTTGATACCTGTTTGTAAAGGTTCATTTACAGGCTGACGATAAATTACGCCGGGTGCTTTACGCTCCAAAGGCATATCATATAAATCACCTGTCAAAGCACCTTTTCCATCTATAGGCTCGCCAAGTGTATTCACTACACGTCCTAACATACTTTCACCTACTTTTATAGAGGCAATTTGATTAGTACGGCGGACGCTATCCCCTTCTTTTACCCCACTTGAATCTCCCAATAATACCACCCCTACATTATCCTCCTCTAAATTAAGAACTAAGCCTTTTAAGCCTGTTTCAAATTGAACAAGCTCACCTGCTTGTGCTTTTGTAAGTCCATAAATACGTGCTACACCATCACCAATTTGTAAAACTGTACCTACTTCTTCAAGTTCAGTAGCAGTTCTAAAGTTTGATAGTTGTTCACGTAAAATGGCTGAAACCTCATCAGGTCTAATTTGTGCCATATTAGTATATAAATTGATTTATTATTATTTTTTAATTTTGAATTGATTTAGCAAATTCGACTTTTAAGCGTTGTAATTGTGAACGAATAGAATTATCTATGATTTGGTCATTACCAACCTTCAATAAAAATCCTCCTATTAGTGTACTATCTACTTTTTCTTCCATCAAAATTGTTTTATTTAGTTGTGAAGAAAGTTTTGATTTCAACGTTGCTTTTAAGTCTTCTGAAAGTGCTATTGCACTAACTAAAGTTACTTTTTGAATATTTTTAAGGATATTATACTGCTCTATGAACGAGAAACTAACACTTTCTAAAATCCCCTCTCTATCTCTACGAGATAAAATTTCAAACAGAGAAAATGTAAGAGCATCGACTTTATTAGTAAACAAGGCTCTAAGAATACTCATTTTTTTGTACCCTCTAATAACAGGATTTTTGAGAACTGCTGCAAACTCATCGTTTTCTTTACAAACTTGATGAAGTAATTGCATATCTTGATAGACATTTTCCAAAATACCTCTTTCTATTGACAATTCAATCAAAGGTTTTGCATATCTATAAGCAACATTTTGGTCTGACATAATTTATATGGAATCCTAAAACGAAATAACTACAAATCGTTTTAAATGAAGTAAAAGTTTAATTTTAATTTTTGCGTGCAAATATAGATTATTTTTTTTGAAATTCAAGTATTTTTCTTATTTTTTTTATTTTTTAGTCTTTTAAGTAATGAGATAATTTTAAAGTGTAGCTTGTATTTGAAAAAAAACACGCAAATAAAACGGATTTTGCGGATTTAAAACGGATTTTTTTATACTTTTATTTTGTCCTATTACTTAGGAATCATTATGCCAATAACTTATTTTTTTATTTATTATTACGAATAAAAATCCGCGTTTGAAAATCAGTTTCATCAGCGTTCTATATTTTTTGGAACGCGGATAATGCTGATTTTCAAACGCGGATTTTATTTTTGATTATTAAACAATCAAAAAAATCAACATTTTTCATAAAAAAAAGATGAAGATAATGATGAAAAAAAACGCTGTAAGTGTGAAATCCGATATCATCTCTACGAGATTTTTATGGATTTCTTACAATATTGTTACAAAGATAACACGCCTAAAGGCGTTAAAAATTTATTTTAAAAAAAGATTTACATTTTCCCAAAAATCTTCCTCTTTTTGTAATTGAATAACTTGTTTAAAATCAAAAATTTCTTGTTTGACAGGTAAAATATACCAATACAAAATTTGATTATTTTTTATTGCTAATTCATTATTTGGCACATACAAAGAAGCATTAGGACGAATAAAGCCCCAATTAGACACATTTTGGGGAATGTTAATTGTATTGCTTGAAAATGTTTTATTTTTTTGTAATGTTATTGCTAATTTTAAAGAATTAGTCGCCCAGATTACTTTATCATTGATAATCAAATAATATTTTATTTTTTTCCATAAATAAATATTATTTTGATTGTCTAACTTTTGAATTTCATTTTCCTTTTCTAATTGTTTGAAAGCAACCTCTAATAAAGCCTTATTTTTGACTTTGATTCCCCATGCAGTTTGTGGAATACCTTTTTTGTTTTCTCTTTCAAAATAAATAGTTTCTCCATCGATAATATCAAACCATTTTTGGTATGGAAATCCTTTCAAAGCCAACGTTTTTTCCCACCATTGTTGGCTATTCCAAGTAGATTGTAGATTTTCAAAACCTTTTTTCTTCAAATTCCAATTCCAAACGCCTAATAATGAATCTTTTGGTATTGCTTGTATCATATTTTTATCCAAATCATTTGCAAATAGCTCATCAAAATTAGCCAAAGAACGAATTTCAGGATATATTTTTATATTAGTTTCTAATTTTTTGAGACTATCCAATTGCCAATCCAACGTAATATAAGTATCTTTTTTATCAAAACTAATACCTGTTGTATTTTTAATATAAGTAACAAGGTCATTATTTTGTTGTTCCCAATTCAACCAAATGCCTACATCTAATTTTTTTTTGATAAGATTCTGAAAGGCAATATTTTTACTTTTTAATGTTTTACTATTTTGCATTTCTTTTAACTTGAATATTTGATTTACTAATTGTGAAGCTTTTTTATTGGTTTCACTCATCATTATCCAAGCAACTTTATTTCCCCAAAGCACCAAAAATTTTTCATTCAAATAACTATAATACAATCCATTACGGCTTTTGATACCATAATTATTGTTAGGCATATTTCTGATAAATCTATCAAATAATTTTTCGTTATCAAGATGAAAAATCCAAGTAGTATAATTCTCTTCTTTATTTACGCTATTTTTTCCAAAAGAATAAGTGCGATAAGCAGCATTAATTCCTGAATTTTTATATGTTTTAAGAATGTATTTTTGAAGATTATCGGGAACATTTTGCTTCCAAATTTTTGAATAGACCGCCATTATTTTGTCATTTTTATATTTTTCCAAACTATTAATGTCAAAAATATGCACAAAAGAAGCATCATTAGGCACATATTTTGTTGGATCGACTCGGTAACCGCAGGAAATAAAAAAGAAAAAAATAATTATTGATAGTAATGAAGAACGCATTTTTGAAGTGTTTTTGTTATGAATTAAATTTACTCTTATTGATGTTTTGAAACAAAAATAAGAGTAAAATAAAAAAAGTCAATAAAAAAATATTATTTATCTAAAGCCTCTAATTGTTTTGAGGTTTTGTCTTTTTTATCTTTCATACCCAATACATCATAGATTTGCATAAGAATAGATAACGTTTTAGAATCATTTGGTTTTATGCTATTGATTTTTTCAAAATAAGGCATTGCTTCTTTAAAAAAAGCACCTGCTTTTATTTCTTCTGCTTTTCCTTTCTTATTATAAGTAGGCATATCCATCTCACTTATCACTTTCATAATCACAGCACCTTTATTAAAATGATAAGCACCTAATCCATAATTTGCTTCTGGGCTATTAGGTTCAACAACAATTGCTTTTTTATACACTTCTAATGCTTTGTCTTCTTTTCCCAATTTTTCATAGATAATTCCTAAATTTTGTAAGGCTTTCAAATCTTTTGGATTACTTTGTACTTGTTTTTCAGCCTCTTGCAATGCTGCATCATAATTACCTGCTTTTCCGTACATTTCCAATAAAATAGATTGCAAAATTTTATCTTCAGGAAATTCTTTCAAACCTGCTTTACAGTATTCTTCTGTTTTTGCCGCATCTTTTTTGGTATCTCTTGCAAAAAATGCTATTTGTTGCCAAAAACTTTCTTTTTTTATTTTTGCTTCTTCTTTTTCTTGAGTTTTATTAAATTCTTGATATTTGGCAAGAGGAACATTGACCATTTTTATCAAGCCTTCTTCATACAAAGCATCATCTTTGTTATCAAAAGCAAATTGAGTAGCATAAGATAATACTTGTAAATTATCAGGTTGCAAACGATGTGCCACCCAGAATGCTTTCATTGCACCTATGTTGTCTTTTCTTTGATAAGAAACAACTGCAAAATTGAACGCAGGCGTGAACATATCTGCCAATCCTTTTTCTGATTCTTTGTAATATCCTTTTTTCAAAGGCTCCAATTCCATTGCTTTTTTAAAAGATTCTATTGATTTTTCAACAGGATTTGGGTCAATTTTACTATATATTCCTGTTCTATCATCAGCAATCGCTTTATAAATTAATCCACGATAATACCAAGCTTTTGATTTGACATTGTGTTTTGGATTTTCCATTACTTTATCGATAATTTCTTTTGCTTTATCGATTTTTGTAGCATCTAATTCAATTTTTGCTGCTTCTGGTCCTTGCGCCAATACGTTGAATGTAAAAGCAGTAGAGAGTGTAGCAGTGAGTACAATTTGATTTAATTTCATTGTATTTTGAATAATTTTATTTTGAAAATTAAAATTTTTTAGTTTAATAACGCAAAATTAGTACAAAATTGTAATTTTCACTATATTTTAAATATAATTTTTTAATTTTATTTTCAAATCTTTTTTTATGTTCTTTTTTCGATATTATTTTTTGGTAAAATGATATATTTATTCAGACTATTATGCGATTTCTAAAATTTTTTAGACTTAATTTGTAATTATTAAAATAGCCACAATTCATTGAAAATCACTAAATTATGACTATTTTTTTGGATATATTGTTGCAAAAGTTTATTTTTGTAGTCTCAAAAAAACAAAAAAACATTACAACAATGAAATGCAAAGATACAAATAATAAAAAACTATTACAACAAATAACAAAAAATTATTTTTTAGGAAAAT
>RDZP01000018.1 GCA_004294005.1 Cytophagia bacterium | reverse complement strand
AACGAGTTGTGAGCCAGAGATAAGTTTTTTCGCTTCGCTCAAAAAGACAAAATTTGTTGCAATACAATGTTTTCACTAAAATTGTCAGAGAACCATAATAATAAAGACTTAGTTGAGTACAAACAAATCAATACACAACATATACAAGGATTTTTTGAAGACAATCTATTTTGTGAATGTCAATACAAAGAAGATGAAAAACTTAGTATTTTATCTTGGTATGGCTATATTGCTGAAAATATAATTATCGACGCTTATATCAATATGGGGATTTTTGCTAAACAAAATAATTGGCACGTCATCAAAACACTCACAAATATTTCAAAAATAGAAGGTAGTTTTCATAAAACAAACGAATGGTTAGTGAAAAATTATCTACCAAAAATGGTCGAAAGAGGTTTCAAATATTCAGCAATCGTTAACTCAAAAGATTTTTTTTCAATATTAGCAACAGAAGACCAAGCAGATTTAATCGATGGGTTATATGTGAATGAAATTTTTGATAACTATGAAGAAGCCTATCAATGGATAATTACTCAACCAATTTAAAAGAACAAAAACTAAAAAAAAGAGATATAATTTATGAATAATTTTATTTATGCGGACAATGACTATGTATTTATTAGTTATTTTTATGATGCGAAGATTTTGAAAGTACAATGGAAACAAAAGTCAAAAAATATGTCTGATAAGGATTTTAAACAACAAATCACATTTATAAAAGAGGCAGTAATACAATACAAGCCTCTTTATGTTGTAGGCAATGCAGTAAATATGGCGTATGGCATCACACCTGAGTTACAAGAATGGCATAATAACTTTCTTTTTCCTGCTTTCAGAGATGAAAAAGTAGAAAAATTAGCCATTGTTGTAAGTGAAGATATATTTACCCAAGTGTCTATTGAGCAATTAATTGAAGATGAAAAAGATGCCTTTTTTCTTACGCAGTATTTTGGTAGAGAATCTGCAGCATTGGATTGGCTTTTAGGATAATTTTTAGTTATAACAAAAGAGTCGATAGAAATCAATTGAATTTTTATCAACTTTGTTTATTTTTATTATGGAAAGAATTGTAAAAACAAATGTTTTTAGTTTGGATTACGAGCCTGTGCTATCTCTGCTTATAGAACGTTGGTATGGCAACATTACTGATGAAAATTATAAAGAAGGTATGCTTTTATTGGTTGAAAAGATTTTATTTTTTCAACCAATAAGAAGGATAATGGTCTATCCTAATCTTAATTTTTTGATTAGCCCTGATTTACAAAAATGGATGATAGACAATGTTTTTGAACCTACCAACGTAAATAAAGTAGAAAAAATTGCTTTTTTTATTCCTGATAATCTTTTAGAAAAAGTAATGATAGAATTTTTAGCAGTAATGAGAATTATGGAAGACACGCGTAAAGATGCGTATCAACTCAAATATTTTGATGACGAAGATGAGGCATATCGATGGCTTTTGGAATAAAATACTTTTTTTTTATAAAATAATGAAACAAAATAATACTAATTTTGATAATTTAATTCCTACTTATTTACTCAATTCAAATCAATATTCCATTTGTATCATCAATTTAGAAGGCAATTATACCTTTGTAAATAAATACTTTAAAGACAAATACGAATTTGATGATGAGTTTGTTGGAAAACCGTTTAGTGTTACTATTCATCCAGATGATATAAGCGTCTGTAATGCTGCTGCTGTAGAATGTCTTATTAATCACGATAAAATTGTTCCTGTTAGAATTAGAAAACCTGTTGCTTGCAAAATCAATGAATATTATTGGACAACGTGGGAGTTTTCTGCATTCAAAAATGAAAATAATCAATTACTTGGTATTTTTTGTATTGGAAGCGATATTACAGAAAATGAAATGAATATCATAGCAAAAGAAAGGTATTTATATGAATTGATACAATCTGAAAATAAATTAAAAGCAATTTTAGATAGCTCAACAAGTAGTAATTTATTAATCTCCCCTGATTATAAAATACTATCTTTTAATAAAGCAACCTATTACTTTATTAAAAGTGTTTATCAGAGAGAAATAAAAAAAGGTGATAGCATACATTTATATGTGCTACCTGATACTAAAAAAGAATTTGATAGCGATTTCCAGAAAGCACTCAATGGTGAATACATAGAAACCGAAAAAGAGTTATTTTTTCAAAATGGAGAAAGTATATGGGCAAAAGTAAATTATGCGCCCGTATATGATAATCAAAATAAATTGATAGGTGTTTCTTTTAATTCTTTGAATATAACAGAACAAAAAAAAGCATTGCTAAAAATAAAATTACAAAACGAACTATTAAAAGATATTGCTTGGCAACAATCCCACGAAGTAAGAAGCCCTGTAGCAACTATTTTAGGTTTGGTCAACCTTTTACAAGGTGATAAAAATGCTTCCATTGAAGATATTGAACTTTATTTAAAATATCTTCATACTGCGGCTGAACACTTAGACAAAATCATTCATGATATTGTTGGAAAAATAAATTATTTAGATGCGTAAAAATAGTAAAGCAATTAAATAAAAGTTTTATTGTTTTTTGTAAAATTAGCATAAAAATTGTTGTAGTAAAAGCTGAAAAATTATATCATATTTTAATAAATGATTTTAAAATATCAAATCGTTATTTAAAATATAATTTCTTGTTCAGTTATATTTATAGTTATCATTACATTTTTATTCCCAAAAAAATATGAAAAAAAATCAAATTATTTTATTCTTTATTCTGTCTATGCTTTTTGTTTTTGAAGCAAAAAGTGCAGTTTTTAATGTCGCAGCTGGAAATGTTACAGCACTAATTGCAGCTATTAATAGTGCTAATGCAAATAATGAAGCTGATATTATAAATTTAGCTACCAATAGTACTTATACACTAACTTCTGTTAATTTTACTTCTACACAACCTAATACTTCAGGAAATGCAAGCCAAAGAGGTTTGCCTCGTATTTTGAATAATGTTACAGGTTTAGACCTTACTATTAATGGTAATGGTTCAATTATTATTAGAAATAGTAGTTCTGTTAAATTTGGTATATTTTCTATTGCAGGACAAACAATTATTAATAATTTAACTATTCGTAATGGTGATGTAAATGCACAAGGTGCAGGTATTTTTGTGGAGTTTAAAGGAAATTTAGAACTCAATAATTGTAAATTTTATGATAATATTTCAACGTTAGATGTAGAGGGCGGCGGCGGTGCAATTTATACTAAAAGTTTAAGTATATTAAGGGTTAATAATTGTTATTTCGAGAACAATAGAGCGGTTAATCAAGGCGGTGGCATCAGTAATTTATTGAGTAATTTGTATGTTATCAATTCTATTTTTAAAAATAATCATACAACAGATTTAATTGGTGGAGACCCTTGTGGTGGTGCTATTTATGATGATGGTGCAAGAGGCGATAACGGTGAACTAATTATCAGAGGTTCTACTTTTGAAGGTAATACATCGAATGGAAAAGGACAAGGAGGTGCTATGTTTTTGTTCCCTTATAGAAATCAAAGTGCAGAAGTTACGGGCTGTATTTTCAAAAATAATTCTGCTAATCAAGGGGGTGCTTTTTGGCACAAAGGAGGTGGAAGTCAAGGTATTCCAGATACCGAATATCCACTAACAGCAGGTATAGAAAATACTACATTACTATTTAACTCTTGTGTTTTTGATGGTAATACGGCTTTGACTGCCTCTGGCGGTGCTTTATGGATTTCTGATTGTATTATTAATGAAATTCATTCTTGTACTTTCAAAAATAATAAGGCAAGTTTAGGCGGGGCAGTTGCTTTACTAACAAATAGGGCTTTTATATTTAGAAATTCTACTTTTAACAATAATAGAGCTGATCAAGCAGGTGCAGTAGCATCAGGCGGAATTACGGCAAAACTAACAGTACAAAATTGTACTTTTGCCTCAAACATTGCTAATCAGTATGGCGGTGCTATGGCAGTGCCTCAAAATACAACGCCTATAGATATTATAAATTGTACCTTTGCTAATAATCAAGCTAATAACCCAGTAAACGGACAAAGTGGCGCTATACACTCTGGTGGTAATACCCCAAATAATACTGTAAGCATTAAAAATTGTTTGTTTGCAAATAATACAGTTACAAATACATGGGGAGTTTGGCGAGATTGTAATTGTATATTAAATGATGGAGGTAATAATATGTTTTTCCCTGCAGGAGTAAGTACAAATTGTGTAACAACCCCCAATTTTATTAATCCACTGATAGGCACTTTATCGGATAATGGGGGACCTACACAGACCATTCCTATTTTGGCAGGAAGTCCCGCTATCAATGCAGGCAATGGTTGCCCAAGCACCGACCAAAGAGGTGCATCCAGAGTGGGTGCTTGTGATATTGGTGCTTTTGAGTTTGGTACTATAACGTCATCTTGTAATTTAGTAGTGAGTAGTAACGCGGACACAGGCGCAAATACGTTAAGAGAAGCAATTAGTTGTGCTACATCAGGACAAACAATAACTTTTGCATCAACTATGGCAAATCAAACCATTACACTTGCCACTACTTTAGAAATTCCTGTAAATAAAAATTTGATTATTGATGGCATAGCGGCATCAAATTTAACTATTAGTGGAAATAATATGGTAAGAGTTTTTTTATTAAAATCTACTTCGGTACAACCTACTTCATTAAGTTTGAAAAATTTGAGAATTATTAATGCACGAACTAATGAATATGGCGGAGGTATAAAAGCAGAACATCAAGGAACAATTAACCTCGAAAATTGTACTTTTAATAATAATCGAGCAGATGATGGCGGAAGTGCTGTTTGTAGTGCTTTTGAAGGTTATATTACGATTATGAATTGTAATTTTGATGGCAATATTTCTATAGCTAATAACACAGAAAGAGGTTCAACCGTAATGATATGGGGACCTTATGCGCACACCATTAGAAATAGTAATTTTACTAATAATAAAGGCATAAATGGAGCAGCAATTAATGGTTTGAACGCAGGATTACTTATAGAAAATTGTAGTTTTATAGCAAATATAACCACAGATGCACGTTTTGATACAGGAAAACCCAATGATTTTTTGAGAGGTTTTGGTGGGGCAATTTATACCGATAGAGCCTCACAAGGTTCGCCAAGTGTTGTCTTAGGAAGCATTATTTTGAGAAAATGTAAATTTGAAAATAATATTGGCAATGGTGAAGGAGGAGCATGTTATCTTTATACAGATGAAACAGATAATGTTTTGGTTGAAGAATGTTATTTTAATAATAATGAAAGTAAAATTCTTACAGGAGGTACAAATGGTGGAAGCGGCGGAGCAATTCAACACATGAATAATGCAAAAAATAGAGGTTTTGTAGTCAGAAAATCTACTTTCTCAAACAATAAGGCTGCTGTTTTAGGGGGTGCTATTCGGGTAGATTGGGCAGATACAGAAATCACAAATTGCACTTTTGATAATAATAAAGCATTATTAACATCATCAACAAGTTATTCGGCTAATGGCGGTGCATTAGTATTTTTTTCTATGGCTAATTCTTTTGTTGATATTACCAACTGCACACTTGCCAATAATTATGCAGGCTGGACAGGCGGAGCAGTTACAAGCACACACCCCACAAGAACACGTATTAAAAACAATATTTTCTTTCAAAATACCGCAGGTAATGGAGGAAATACTTGGAATATTCAACAACACGCATCAGCAGAAATGTTAGATTTAGGAAATAATTTACAATTTCCTGCTAAATTTACATCAAATTGGAATGATTATAATGTTTCTTCTTCTGTTACCATTGCAAACCCCTTATTAAATGCTATTGCTAATAATGGTGGATTTTCTCCTACTATGTCTTTACAAGCCACAAGCCCCGCTATTAATGCAGGAGCAGGTTGCTCTCCTTCAGACCAAAGGGGTGCAGGTAGAGTAGATAATTGTGATATTGGTGCTTTTGAATTTGGTGGGAATGTAACAAGTATAATCAATAATATAACTCCAAAACCACTCAAAATTTATCCTAATCCAACTGCTGATAAAAAAATATTTATTGAAATACCTCAAAATTTGATAGGTAAGGAACTACAAATAAGTATTTTTAATTTACAAGGTAAACAAATAGATACTTTTAAAAAAGTATTTATAGATATAAAATCAGAAATTATTTTTAATAATAATATTAGTAATGGAACTTATTTGTTGCGAATAGCACATAATAAAGAATTATTTTCAAATAAAATTATTATCAATTAGAAATACTAAAAAAATTGCAGATTCAAACCTGAATCTGCAATTTATCTAAAAAAATTATCCTAAAAAAAATTATGTATTATAGAATTTACTTATTCCTGTTTTTGATTTTTTTAAATCATTTTCTTTTTGCACAACAAAATAATCACAAACCCAAAAATATTATCTTAAAAAATAATACTTTTGTAAATATTGATGATAATAGCATTGCATATATAGAAGATAAAAAAAGTAGTTATAATATTAAAATTATCGATAGTTTATTTACTTACACGCCAACAAAAACGCTCAAAAAAGCAAATGCTAATTTTTATCTCACTCCTTCATCTTATTGGTTTAGATTTGAAATAAAAATCAAAGAAGAGAATCAAAAAGATAATTGGCTTTTAAAAATGGATTATGCTTTATTAGATTACATAGATTTATATTATCAAGATAAAAATCAAAAATGGCAAGTAAAAAAAACAGGTGATTTTTATGCTTTTAATACAAGAGAAATCAAAGACAAAGCTTTTGTATTAAAACTTCCTTTCAATAGTACAGAAAAACATATTTTTTATGTGCGTATCAAAACCAATAGCGTGTTTCAAGTGCCTTTTTCGTTGGAAAACTCAAGTTCTTATTTTCAAAATATATTAGAGGAAGAGGTTTTTTTGTTTATTTTAACGGGAGTATTTTTAACACTTATCTTTTATAACTTATTTTTATTGTTGATTTTAAAAGATTTTTCTTATTTATTGTATGTTTTGTTTATTATTAATTGTGCTTTTTTGATGACAGGTATTATTGGGCATAACGCACAATATATTTTTTATAACAATGCTTTTTTAGCAGAAGTGAGTATTATTCCTATCAGTTGTTTATTTTTCTTTTTTTTGGTTTGGTTTACACAACAATTTTTACATATCAAAGATTATTCAAAGTTTTTATATTATTGTTTAGAAACAATCAAAGTACTTTTATTGGTCAATATATTATTTTATTGCCTCACTTCACAGACAATATTGGCAAATAGAATTTTGCATATTTTAATTTTAGTAGGTATTTTTATGTTATTGATAACCGTTATTTATGCTACTTATAGAAAAATACCGCATCATTTTTATTTTATGATTGCTTTTATTTTTCCTATTATTGGTACATCTGTTTATGTTCTCAAACTTATGAATATTTTACCTCATATTTTTTTGACTACACACGCAAGCAGAGTTTCATTGGCATTGCAAGGCGTGTTTTTTTCTTTTGCTTTGGCAGATAAATACAGAATGATTAAACAAAAACTCATCGAAACACAAAAAAATCAAAATGAAAAATTAGAAATAAAAGTAAAAGAAAGAACTTATCAAGTAGAAGGACTTAATCAAGAATTGCAAACACAAAACGAGGAACTTCAACAATCACAAGAAGAAATATTAGCACAAAGAGAGTTTATTCAAGGAAAAAATAAAGAATTGCAAGAACAAAATACTAAAATAAATAGTAGTATTCAAGCCGCTTTAATCATTCAACAAGCAATTTTACCTTATCAAGAGAAAAAAGATAAATTGTTAAAAAACTATTTTGATATTTTTTTACCAAAAGATGTAGTTTCGGGAGATTTTTATTGGTTGAACGAAATGAATAACAAAACTTTTATAGCAGTAATAGATTGCACAGGGCATGGCGTACCTGGCGCATTTATGACAATGATTGCCAATAGTTTATTAGATAAAATTATTAGAATACAAGATATTTATGCTCCCGCAAAAATTTTAGAGCATTTGCATCAAGACATAAAAATAATGTTAAGACAAGATGAAATCAATAATAATAATGGAATGGATATGAGTATTATCACTATTGAAAAAAAAGATGATACTACTTATAACATTGAATTTGCAGGGGCAAAAAATGGTCTTTTTTACAAAGAAAATAAAAATAAAAAAATACAATATTTAGAAGGAACAAGAAAAGGTATTGGTGGACAGCAAAACGAAAAAACTCATTTTGAACAACTATCATTATCATTAGAAAAAGGAAGTTGTTTGTATCTTTCTACTGACGGATTTATAGACCAAAACAATGCTCAAAGAAAAAAAATAGGTATGAAGAATTTTACTGCACTATTAGAAAAAGTAGCCAATGAAGAAATACAAAATCAAAAACAACATTTATTACAATATTTGGAATCACATATCCAAAATACAACACAAAGAGATGATATTTGTATGATAGGCATACAACTTAGCTAAAAATTCAACTTAAAAATAAAATGATAGAAATCTCAAAAACAAAATTTTCTGCAATGTATTGGCACGAAGAATTATCTTTAACAGAACTTCACTGGACAAACCAAGAAAGTGAAGAAATGAAAGAAAAAGACTACAAAGAAGCACTTTTAACGTGCTTAGGTTTGGTGCAATCGTATAAACCAAGTTCTTTTTTGTTAAATTCAGAAAATATAATATTTCCCATTACAACTGAATTGCAAGAATGGGTTGATGAAAATATTAGCCTACCAACTAATACAATCATCAAAAAAATGGCTGTAATTATGCCAAAAACCTTAATAGAACAACTTTCGATGGAACAAGTTTTTGATGAAAAAGAGGCACAGAAATATGAAACACAATTTTTTCCAAATTATCAAGATGCTTTTAACTGGCTTACGAACTGCAATTAAAAATACTTAATATCTTTAATTATTATGAAAAAAATAACTTTAATTTTCTTTCTATTTCTCTTTATTTCCCCAAAAAACCACGCACAAACTTTGCCCGATAGTTGCAAACTTATTTTTGGTACGAATATGGGCGGACTTTCTGACTATGCTACTGAACTTCCCTTTGTAGATTTGATGCACAGTTGCAGAACTTGGTACACCAAAGATGATAATAACCCTAATGGTGCTTTTGACTCTGAAAAAGCAGACAAACTTACTTTTAGGGCTGATGGTTATCCTACGCACATTCCGCAAAATATCCCAAATGTGAGTTTTCCGCAAAAAGTGGCTACTATTTGGGCAAGTACAAATGGTTGGCAGGCAGGCAAATATGTCGTTTTGTTTGATGGACAAGGTACTTTGAGTTTTTCAGGAGGATTAACTAACTTAATTGCAACTTCTGCCAACCGTTTTACTTTTGATTTTGATACCCCGCAAGGCAGTATGCTTGAAATGGTTATTGAAACTTCGCTTGCCTCTAATCCTATTCGTAATATTCGAGTGCTAATGCCTAATACTGAAAGTACGTATTTAACACAGCCTTTTAATCCCATTTGGCTCAATAAATTACTTATTTTCAAATCTGTACGTTTTATGGATTGGGGGCAAACAAACCATTGGGGACAAAAAAATGAATATGATTGGGATAGTCCTACGCTTTTTGAGTGGAGTGAAAGGCAGAAACTGGACTATTACACGTGGGCAAATCCAAAAGGTATTCCCTATGAAATAATGATAAAACTGCTCAATGATTACAACCTTGACGGTTGGGTATGTGTGCCTCACAGGGCAAGCAATAATTATATTCAAGGAATGGCACAACTTTTTTATACCACCCTAAACCCTGAAAGAAAACTAACAGTCGAATATAGTAATGAAATATGGAATTGGATGTTTGGGCAAGCAAATTGGTGTAATAAGTACGGGAAAATAGCTACAGGCAAAGAGTGGCCTGAATGTGTAGTACCTTATATCCAAAATAATTTTAATATTTGGACAAGTGTTTATGGTAATAATGTAAATAGAATTAATAGAACGGTTGGCGTACAAACTGCGTGGCAAGACGTGTCTAATAGAATCGTACATAACCTTACCAAAAATACTTTTGACTCTTTTGCCCCTGCTTTTTATTTTGCCTTATCAGACGAACAGGACGAGATAGCACTCGATAATTTGGGGGCAAATGCCAAAGCAAGCGACATTGCCTATTATGCACGAAAGGCTTGGGTAAACAATGAAAAAAAATGGTTGCAAGAACAAAAAAAGCAAATTGCAGATTCGCTCAATATTCCAATGTTTTTTTATGAAGGTGGGCAACACCTCACGCCTACACCTTTTGGCGAAGAACCTACTTATGCACAAGCATTATTGGATATTCAACGAGATACTGCTATGTATAATCTGTATAATGAATGGTTTGATTTTATGCGTACTTTGCAAAAAGGCTCAAAACCTTTGCAACTTATGAGTTTTGGATTTATAGGCGAAAGAAGTGCAAGATATGGCAGTTGGGGTATTTTGGAAACTATGCAACAAGATATTAACGCCATCAATGCACCAAAATATAAGGCAATTAAGCAAAATATGCGAAATTGTATCAGCATTACAAGTATTGAAGATACAGAATATTATAATAATTTTATCATATTTCCCAATCCTACTTGTGATGAAATTCACATTAAAAATACTTCAAATTTAGAAATAAATTCTGTTGAAATTATATCAATAGAAGGTAAAAAAATGTTAAGCAAAACAAGTAATTTTGAAAAATTAACCTTAGAATTAAGGGATTTTGTAAGTGGTGTGTATTTACTAAATATAACATTAAAAAATAACATAAAAATTGTTTTTAAAGTAGTTAAAAACTAAAAATCATAGTTCTATATAAAAAAAATAGTTAATCTAAAATTTAATAAAATAAAATTATTTTATAATTTTTGTGAACTACTATACAATTTGTCAAACTCTCCAAAAGTTTTAAACTTTAGGAGAGTTAAAAAAAACCATAAAACTTCCCTTTTTATAAATTGTACGGTAGTTTAAATCGTTTATTATTCTTTATTTTTTTTAATTCAATACTTTTTTTGGGTATGATTATTTGAAAATATCAATATAAAAATTTATCTTTGCACACAAAATAAAGATAAAAAATAACAATGATAGGCGAACAAATAGCAAATTATAAATTAATTGCAAAATTAGGAGAAGGTGGAATGGGAACGGTTTATGTTGGCTCTCATATTCAGTTGGGACGAAAAGCTGCCATCAAAGCATTACACCCTAATTTAGTCAATAACCCACAAATTAGAGAAAGATTTAAAAATGAAGCCGCTACATTAGCCAATATCAAACATCACAATATTGTTGGATTATATGACTATTTAGAAACAACAAAAGGACTTTTTTTGATAATGGAATACGTACAAGGAAAACCATTAGACGAATTTATACAACAAGTTTCGGGTCCTATTTCAGAAGATGTAGCCATACATTTGATGTCCCAAATTTTAGACGGATTTGATTATGCACACAAGCAAGGCATTGTGCATAGAGATATAAAACCATCGAATTTATTGATAACTCCCGAAGGAGAAGCAAAAATATTAGACTTTGGTATCGCAAAAATATTAGATAGTAGCAAAAAAAGCCTCACTCAAGATGGCTCACGCATGGGAACTGTGCTTTATATGAGTCCCGAACAAGTGCGCGGTGTAGCAGTAGATACAAGAAGTGATATTTATTCGTTAGGTGTTACACTTTTTCAGATGCTCACAGGAAAATGTCCTTATGATGAAAATAACGTTACTGAGTATGCAGTTTATCAAGAGATTGTCAATGTTCCGTTGCCAAGGGCAAATACATTTTATCCTAATATTTCTGACAAAATGCAACAAATTATTGATATTGCTACCGCTAAAAACCCAGATGAACGTTTCCAAACTTGTGCAGCATTTAAAGCAGCATTAACCAATCAAAATCTATCCAATACATCAACTAACCCGCAATTTATACAAGCCAATATAGGAGGAAGACCTGTACCCAAACCAGAAATATTAGTGACAACTCTTAGCAAAACTCCTGCAATGGGCAATGCTACTCGTTATGAAAATAACTATCAAAATGAAAATAGAACTATTACACACACCAATTACAAATTATTATGGGGACGAGTCAATTATTGGTTTTCAGTAATTTTATTGTTGAGTTTGGTAGGTGCAACGGCTTATGTTATTTTATTTAATCCATTTCAAATAGAAATTTTAGAAAAAGTAGCGGTATTTGCCCCAAAAAAACCTGAAAGTAGAGAAGCTGCTGTCAAAGAAAAATTAAAATCTTTTTTTAATGCCATCGAAAGCCATAATTTTGATAATGTAAAAGATTTTTATGCAGACAATATAGAAGAATATTTTGATTTTAAAAATACAAATCTAAAACCTGTTCCTGATATTAAAGCCTCTGCCGAAGCCTATTGGAAAACTTATGCCATCGCCGAAAAACACGAAATTGATTGGAAAAGTTTTAAATATGAAATAGACGAAAATAATAATCATATCGCAACTATCACTTTTAATTACAGATTTGAAAACAAAGCAAAAAAATGGAATAGTATCAATAAAGTAAGCAATAAAATTAAATTTAACAAAGATTTATTGATTTTTTCTATTGCAAAAATATAAAATAAAAAAAAATGAAAACACAAAAAATAGGAATTTTAGGCGGTGGACAATTAGGACGAATGTTATGGCAAGCAGCAGTAGATTGGAATTTGGATATTTATTTTTTAGATGCCGATGAAAATGCTCCTTGTGCAGAATTGACAAAAAATTTCACACTTGGAAGTCTAACAGATTTTGAAACAGTGTATCATTTTGGAAAAAATTTAGATGTAATTACCATAGAAATTGAAAATATAAATACTGATGCTTTACAAAAATTAGTAGATGAAGGAAAAAAAGTATTTCCTGAACCCGCCATTATCGCTTTGATACAAGACAAAGGTTTGCAAAAACAATTTTATCAACAAAATAATATTCCTACTTTGCCTTTTGAATTGATAGAAAATAAACAAAAAACAATAGAATATTTTGAAAAAAATAATCAAAAAAAATATTTTCAAAAATTAAGAAAAGGTGGTTATGACGGAAAAGGCGTTCAAAAATTGTTTTCAAATCAAGATTTTCAATTTTTATTTGATGCACCTGTCGTAATAGAACAAGCTTTGCCGATTGAAAAAGAAATTGCCGTATTAGTAGCAAAAAATCAAAAAGGAGAAATAAAAATATTTCCACCCGTAGAAATGATTTTTGATGACGCACTCAATTTAGTAGATTATTTGATTTCTCCCGCTCAACTATCAGAAAATCAAACTAAAACCGCAGAAAATTTGGCAATTCAGGTCATTCAATCATTGAATATGACAGGGCTTTTAGCGGTTGAAATGTTTTTGGATAAAGAGGGGAATTTTTATGTCAATGAAATTGCACCACGCCCACACAATAGCGGACATCAAACAATAGAAGGCAATATTACTTCTCAATACCAACAATTTTGGAGAAGTATTTTGAACTTACCTTTGGGCGCAACCCAAACACAACAACCTGCTGCAATGTTGAATATTATCGGACAACACAATGGAGAGGCAAATTATCCATTTATGGAGAAAGTATTGGCATTAGAACAAGTTTTTGTGCATTTATACGGCAAAAAAATAAGTAAAATAGGACGAAAAATGGGACATATCACTATTTTAGCCGATAATATTGTATTATTAGAAGAAAAAATACAACGCGTAAAAAAAATTTTAGAATAATTAAAATATTACTTGTATTATAACATAATTTCGTACCAAACGATATAAAACCAAAATTACACACAGAAAAATAAAAAAAAATGAAAATATTATTTAAAAATATATATCTTTGCATTTTTTAAACCACTAATTTCTCGAAAAGGAATGACAAACATATTTCAACGCAATCCATTAGCAGATTCATTATTATCTATTCAAAATTTTTCAAATTTACAACGCGGTTATTTTTTTTATTTCAGAACAATGTGTTTGCGTATGCAGACGCGCTTTGTGGAGTTAGCAGATGTAAAAGAAATGCCACAAGTTTTTTTGCATGGCAATCCACATATTGAAAATTTTGCGATTGTGAAGCAAGGAGCAGGAATGGTTGATTTTGACCGCTCTCGTTTAGGTCCTTATGCTTGGGATATTGTGCGTTTTTTATGCTCATTATCACTAAAAAGAAAAAAAAGAGATGATACATTTTTATCATCAAGGGTTTTGCAATATTTTGTAGAAGGTTATAAACATGGCTTATGTGTTGTAGGCAACGAATCCTACAAATCGTTGTCTGATTTTTTGAACCTAAAAAAAATAGATTGGAATATTTCTACTAACGACTATTTGAAAAAAGATGATAAATGGGCAAAAAAATTACGACAAAATCCGATAGATGTCAATGATGATTGGTTGAATAATCTATTAAAATGTTATTTGGAAAGTAGAAAAGAACTTTATTTGTTAGATAATTATAAAATTGAAGAAGCAGGACACGCTTTGGGTTCGTTGGGCAATCAAAGAGCATTATTGGTGTTAGCACCTAAAAATATCGAAAGTAATTTGGATAGAATTTTATTAGACTTAAAAACTGTCTATCAAGACAATGATAATCAATACTTTAAAAATCCTGTTCAACATCATGGAGAAAGAATGATTTTGGCTTCTGATTTATATGCTCCAAATTTAGAGGAAAATATGGGCTTTTTTACCTATCAAGGTCAAGAATATTGGGGAAGAAAAGTGCCTGCGGTTGCTATAAAAATAAAAGGTTATTTATCTGAAATGAGGCAAATTGATGTGGCGTATTGTGTAGGTATGCAGTTGGGCAGAGGGCATCAATTGTCTATTAAAAATAATACAATCAATGATATTGTAACCAATTTGAATAAAAATATGATAGATTTTGTAAGAATTGGTAAACAAATGAATGAAGAAGTATTGGCAGGACATCAACAATATTTGACGCAATTATCACAACAAAAAACAATTATCAACACAACAAAAAATACAAAACCAAAAGAAAATCAAATAAAGAAAAAGAAAAAATAATATTTTTCTGAAAAAAATACAATAATAATTTATAAAAAAATACTTTGCTTTATGACGCTTGATAGATTAAAAAATGTTTATTTAATTGGAATTGGAGGAATTGGTATGAGTGCTTTGGCGCGTTGGTTTAAATTAAATCAGTATTGGGTAGGTGGATATGACCAAAACTCTTCTGCTTTGACACAACAACTGGCTGTTGAAGGAATAGAGATTTTTTTTGAAGATGATACCAAAAATATTCCCGATTTTGTACAAAATAATAAAGACGAAACACTGGTCATTTATACGCCTGCTATTGCTGTGGAAAATTTGCAATATCAATTTTTCAAAAATCAAGAATTTGAAATAAAAAAAAGAGCCGAAGTATTAGGAATATTGACCGAAAATCATTTCACAGTCGCAGTGGCAGGTACGCACGGAAAAACCACTACTTCCTCAATGATTGCTCATATTCTCACACAAGCCAATATGCCTTGTACTGCTTTTTTGGGTGGTATTCTCAAAAATTATAACTCTAATTTATTATTGAGCAAAGAAAGTCCACAAAAAACAATTATGGTCGTAGAGGCTGATGAATATGACAAATCTTTTTTACATTTATCACCCAATATGAGCGTTATTACTTCAACTGATGCTGACCATTTGGATATTTATGGAAGTGCTGACAATGTTACGCAAACATTTCAAGAATTTACGATGCTCAACAAAAAAGACGGCGTTGTATTTGCAAAAAAAGGTACAAATCTAAAAGCAAATGCTCAATTATACGAATATTCAGGGCAATCTGAATCAGAAGAAGAAGAAAAATTAGATTTTTATGCTGATTTTATCAACATTTCTAACGGTTATTTTTATTTTGATTTTATTAATAAAAATACAACTATCGAGAATGTAAAATTAGGTGTAGTGGGTTATCATAATATCGAAAATGCAGTAGCAGCAATGGCAGTTTGTTTGGCTTTAGGCGTAAATACAGAGCAAGTAAAGCAAGGAATAGAAACTTTTGAGGGAGCTAAAAGACGCTTTGATTTTTTGAAAAGAGATGAAAAACATGTTATTATTGATGATTATGCGCATCATCCTACTGAATTGAATGCGCTTTTGACATCTGCAAGGGCTTTGTATCCTCATAAAAAAATTACAATCGTTTTTCAACCGCACTTATTTACACGCACACGAGATTTTATGCAGGCTTTTGCTGATAGTTTGACTTTGGCTGATGAAGTAATTTTGTTAGAAATTTATCCTGCAAGAGAAAAAGCCATTGAAGGCATTACATCAAAAACTTTGTTACAAAAAATAAATATTACCAATAAAAAAATACTATCAAAAGAAGAAGTTTTGATGGATATTAAAAAAAATACAAGAGAAATTTTGATTTTTGCAGGTGCAGGTGATATTGATAGAGTTGCACTTAAATCTATTTATTAGAAAATAAAAAAAATGAAAAAAATAGTTGTCATAGATAATTATGATTCTTTTGTGTATAATTTAGTACATTATTTAAAAGAATTAGGACAAGAAGTTGATGTTTTTAGAAACGATAAAATAGATTTAGCATCAATTGAGAAGTACGATAAAATTCTACTTTCACCTGGTCCAGGTTTACCTTCCGAAGCAGGAATTATGCCTCAAATCATTCAAAAATATGCTCCAACCAAAAGTATTTTGGGCGTTTGTTTAGGACATCAAGCAATAGGTGAGGCTTTTGGTGCAAAATTATTGAACTTACCCGAAGTTTTGCATGGCATTTCTTCTACTTTGCATGTCATCAAACCTAAAACAAAATTATTTGATGATTTACCAATTCAATTCAAAATAGGACATTATCATTCATGGGTGATTGATAAAAAAACAATTAAAATGCCACTCAAAATTACCGCACAAGATACAGATGGATATGTAATGGCTGTTTCTCACGAAAATTATGACGTACATGGCGTTCAGTTTCATCCTGAATCTGTATTAACTGAATTTGGGCATCATCTTTTAAAAAATTGGATTGGAAAATAATTGAGGATAACAAATTGGTGCAAGTGTGGACGCTTGCACCAGTTATTATCTTGTGCAAGCGTCCACACTTGCACAAAATTAATACTATCTTTTTACTTTATTCTTCTATAGTTTCATCAATTTGTGATGTTTCCTCAGACTTTTGGGTTTGTGATGTTTCTTCAAGATTTTGAATTTGTTTTGCCTCATCTAAAACAATTTTCATATAATCCTTCAAGTCTTCACAACCTGCACCTGTTTGAGAAGAAGTCATAAATCGCAAAGGTAATTCCTCCCAAGTTTTCATTAATTCTCGATTATGTTGTGCCAATATTTTTTGGGTTTGACTACTTGAATTTTTATCAATTTTTGTGTAAATAATTACAAAAGGAACTTGTTTCTCGCCCAAAAAATTTAAAAAATCAAAATCTATTGCTTGTGGTTCAAGCCTCGAATCAATCAAAACAAAAACACATTTTAAATTTTTTCTTTGTAATAAATAATTTTTTATCATTTTAGAAAACTGCATACGTTTCTCCTGCCCTACTTTCGCCCAACCATATCCAGGTAAATCGACCAAATACCATTTTTCATTGATTAAAAAATGATTAATTAATTGTGTTTTTCCTGGTGTTTGAGAAGTTTTTGCTAAATCTTTTTTATTTGTAATTTTATTAATCAATGATGATTTCCCTACATTAGAACGACCAATAAAGGCAAATTCAGGTAATTCGTCCTCAGGACATTCTGTAAATTTACTGCTACTTTTGGCAAAAGTTGCTTTTTTTATAATATATGCCATATCAATTTTTCTTTTTTTTTAATTTAATTATGCACCATTTTAACACTACTTCCTCCATTTTCATCAATTTCAACTTTCAAAAATGTTGGTATTTCTTCTTTCAATTTTTCTACGTGAGAAATAATGCCCACAATTCTATTTTCTTCTCTCAAAGTTTGTAGCGTTTGAAACACTGTTGCCAACGAATCATCATCTAAAGAACCAAAACCTTCGTCCATAAAAAAGAAATTTTGTTGAGAATATTGAAAAGCATTCACGGTTTCAGCCAATGCCAACGCCAATGCTAAAGATGCTTGAAAAGTTTGCCCACCTGAAAGCGTTTTGACACTTCTTTTTCTACCTTCGTGCAAAAAATCACAGACATAAAATTCTTTATTATCCTCTTTTCCTTCTAACTCCAATGTTAGTTGTTGTCGTGTAAAAATTCTAAATCTTTTATTCGCCACTTGACACAAATTTTCGATGTATGCTGTTGAAACATATTTAGCAAAACCTTTGGAACGAAACAAACTTTCTATTGTTGCAATATCCTCTTTTCTTTGTTCAATTTTTATAAATTTGTTAGTTAAAATTATTTTTTCATTCCAATCTAATTGCATTTTTTTGATATTTGCTTCTGTTAGATTATAACTTTTTTTAATTTCTTCTAATACATTATTTGTATTCAAAAAAATTGTTTTTAGTTCATCATGTTGTATTTCATCATAATTTTGCCCTTGCATTTGTGCTTTTACCGTTGATAAACTACCATTTTTTGCAGATAATAGTTCATAAAAATACGTAATTTCTTTTTCTGTTTTTTGAATATCAATTTGATTATTTAAGATTTTTTCGATTTCTGCTTGAATTTCAAAACTTGTTTTTTTCATTTTTTCAAGAATTTCATTTTGATTTTTAATTAATTCTTGTTGTTTATTTTCTATATTTTTAAGCGTATTTTCAATATCACTTTGTAATTTTATTTTTAAATTATTGAGATTTTGAAGTATATTTTGTGCATCTTTTAAATTTTTATCTAATTTTTCGATTTTGATTTTTCCTGCACTTATTTTTTCCTCGAAATTATAATGAAAAAAATCTTTATAATTTTTAAGATGTTTTAAAGTATGAGCAGTAGTATCGATTTCACTGATTTTAGCTGTTTTTTCAAGTATCAAATTTTGCAAAGATTGTATTAAAATTTCTCTTTCTTTGTTCAATTTTTCTGTCATTTTTTCAAATTTTTGCTGTTCTTTTCTTTTCTCATTCACAAAATCCTCAATAGTTTTATAGGTGTTGATTTGTTTTTCAACTTCTTTTCTATCTTCACTTTGATAGCCTTTTTTTCTCCAAATAAATTTTTCGTCATAATTATTCAATTCATCTGTTCTTTTTTGCAGATTTTTCTCATATCCTTCTTTACTTTTGATAAATACTTGTAATTCTGCTTTGAGTTCTTGCCAATTTTTAATATTAAGGCTATACTCTTTTATGTTTTGTTTATTTTTTTTAATATCTTCCTCCAATGCTTCGCCAAATAAAATTGCAGGGTGATGTGTAGCACCGCAAACAGGACAAGGTTCGCCTTCAATAAGTTTTTCAGCGTGTTCTTGTAATTTTTGTTTTAAAATCAACTCTTGCAAATTCATTTGCAAAACTTCCAATTTTTGCTCTTCATTATCTATATTGTCTTCCAATATATCAATAATTTCGTTATTATTTGAAGGAATTACGGTTTTAAATTTAATTTGACTAATTATCACACTAATTTTATTTTCGCAGGCACTCAAATCTTCGTGTGCTTTTTGAACTTCTGCTGCCAAATTAGACTTTCTATCAAACCATTTTTGTATTTCGTACAAAGTACTTATATCTTGTGGTTTTTCTTTTTCTTTGTGTATAATATCTTCTTTAATTTGATTAATTTTTTGGTTCAAATTATCTAATTCTATTTTATTTTTTTCTGCTTCTTTCTCTTGTTTTTCGATGTTTGGCAAAATAGCATCAAGCGTATTTTGTGCTTTTGCAATCGCACTAATTTTTATAATATCTTCTAATTTTTCTTGAATTTCAGGTTTTAATTTTGCTTCTTTTTCAGCATTGATACACAAAATATTTGCTTTTTCAATATTTTGGTTATTATCTTCTAAAGATTTTATTTGTTGTTTGTGTTCTATCTCGAGGCTGGAAATATTTTTTTTGACCCTTTCATTATTTTCAAAAAGATGAGCAAATAGTTCTTTACACAATTTATATTGATTCAAAATTTTTTCTTGCTCTATAATTTTCCCTTTTTGATTCTCTAATATAGTTAAATCTTTTTGAATTATCACAATCTGGTTTGCCAATTTTTCTAAATTATCCAAATTTTCTTTTTCTTTTTTAAATATATCAAGGTTTTTTTCGGTTTTTTTTTGCTCTTTGAATAAATCTTCTAATTCTTCATTCAATTTTTTTATATTTTCTTCTGTTACATTTTCTAATAATTGTAACTGAGATTGTGTCGAATGAAATTGAATTTGATTTTCCTCCTTGATAGGCTTTAATTTTCCTTCAATGTCATAATGCTCAAGATTGAACAGTTCTATCATCATATCTGTTCTTTCTGTACCACCTAACAACAAAAAATCTTGAAATTTTCCTTGTGGTAAAATAATAGTCCTTTTAAAATTAGCATAAGAAATATTGAGTAATACTTTTGCGTCAATTTTGATAGGTTGCCAAGCATTTTCTTCTTCACTCCAAATATATCTCTGTTTTTCAGCAGTTTGTAATTCTCTTTTTTTATTAAATTTTCGTGCATACGAAAATCTATACAAATTATTTTCTTTACCTGCCAAAAAATCAAACTCAATATACATCGCATCAGACCTTAAATTGATAATATTTTTGATTTCTCTTGTTCCTAATCTTTCTATTTCATCATACAAAACCAAAGAAATTGCATCTAAAATAGTAGATTTTCCACTTCCTACAGCACCAAAAATACCAAACATACCTGCACTTGTGAGGCTTCTAAAATCAATTGTAGTTTTGTTTTGATAAGAGTAAATTCCTTGAAAAGTTAATGAAATAGGAAGCATATTTTTTTCTGTTTTTTTTATAGAATTAGTAATGAATAAAAAGTAAAATAAGTATTTTTTATAGTGTCTTATTTGTGTTTAATTAATACTGATGAAAATATTTTTTTTTAGTTTTTTAATTAAAAAAAAAAAAAAATTGTTATCGAATATTTTAGATTTTCTTTACAATCATCATTATTTTCTCAACTCTTGAACTTGGTCAATAGTCAAACCTGTTATTTCAGCTATAAATTTATTATCTAAACCTTTTTTGATAGTATTTTTAGCAATTTCAATTTGTTTGTGTTTTTGAGCTTCTTGTTCATAAATTTCTTTTGCACTTTCGGCTGCATTACTATTTTTTGTTTCACGCATTTCTTCGGGTGTAAGTTGGTCAAAATCAATAATTTCAGCTACTTTTTTAATGCCTTGATTGTTTAAATTCAATACAGGATTTTTAGGATTTTTGATAGATTCTTTTACCAAGTTGAGCCAATCTTTATACCCTTCGGGAGTGCTATCTTTGATATGATTGTGGTTTAAGTAGATGAGTTTATGTCCAAAAATATCATATTGTTTACCATTGAGGTCAAATAAATTGCTGTAATGAAACAAAATATCAACATCTATCAAAGTACCTTTTCTGTCTTTTGCTACATATTTACTTGTAAAAACAGCAATTGTATATACAACTTTATCTGTTTTATATTCCTTAGAGGTACGTTGCATTTCCGCAATTGCCATATTATGATAGAGTAAAAACCTATCAAAATTATAATCATAATCTACTTTTTGAATTTCTACGACTATCCTTTTGTCTTTACTTTCTGCAAAAATATCATATTTAAAATCAATATAAGAAATTTTAGGCTCAAAACGTTTTTCCGTTTCTACTGTTTCAGGTTCAAAATCTATCCCAAAAAGGTCTTTTACGAGGCATTTAAGGACGAATTTATTTGTAAAAGCCTTTTTAAAAATGACTTCATTGTCTAAGTTACCAAGCATACAATAAAATTTTAGTTATGAAAACATAGAAAAATAATTGTAACAAATAAAGGAACTTATTTGTATTAAAACACATTATTTGCATCTTTTGTACTGCAAATATAATCAAAATATTTCAAATAGCAAAATATTTTAAGAAAACTTAAAAACAAATACACACAAAAAAAAAGAGATAATTTATTAAATCTATGCTTTGAATAACAGCATTTTTTAGTTAATTTGTTGTAATTGCAAACTTTTATAATATTGTTTTTGTAACGAATCTTGGTATAAATATTGTTTTTCAGTTTCGATTTCGGTTCTTACTTTCCAATACCATTCATTTGCAGCCAAATAAGTATTATCTAACTTTGTTGCTTTTAATAGTTCTTTCAATGCTTTATCTTTTTGATTAGCATAATAATAAGTAAGCCCCAAATAATACCTTGAAAATACAAAATCTTTGTATTGCAATGAACTCAATAGATATTTTCTTGCTTCTGCATTTTTTCCCAATTCAAAATTATATTTTCCTAAAAAATAACTTGCTTGCCACATTTTTGGATTGATAGAATATGTTTTTTGGTAATATTTGGCGGCACTATCTTCTGAAAATTTTTTCAATCTATATGCTTCTGCCTTTGTAAAATTGAGTAAATAATCATTTTGATTAATTTTTAGACCTAAATTAGTATAATAAATGGCTGGATTATACAATTCATATTTACTAAATAACTCCGCATAACTATTAAATACTTGATAATAATTTGGTTTATATTTGAGTGCCAAAGATAAATTTTTGAGTGCGTTGGCACTATCTAAACGTGCAATTTCAACATTTGCCTTCCAAAAATAAATTCTTGCATCTCTTTTTGAGATTTGGAGTGCCTCATTCAATATCTTGATTGATTCGTTGTATTCCTTACTTGTATAATATAATTCTCCTCCTAAAATTAGTCCTTCCAAATTCTTCACCCCTAATCCTCTTGATTTATTTAAGATATTAAGTGCTTTTTGGGTTTTGCCTACATTAGCATACACACGTGCAAGTGCTAAGAAATATTTATTTTTTGTGCTATCAATTTGTAATGCTTTTTCTAAAAATGGAATTGCCAAACTATCTTCTTTTTTTCGGATTCGATAAAGTGCCATCTGAAAATTAGTTTCTGCTCCATCAGGATTTTGTCCAAGATTATCTTGCAAAGCCTTTAAACTTTCATCTGAGGCTAAATTTTCAAAATTAGGCATTTTTTGCATATCATCATTAACAGGATTATAACGGTCGCAGGCAAATGCTATCATCGCCAATAATAATATTATTTTTAACTTGTTCATTTTTTTGTTTGTAATATCTTTTTAATGGATATTTTAAGTAATCTTTTTTATAAGATTTTATTTTTTCGTAAACGAAAAATAAGTAATTTTAGTATATAATTGGTGATAATTTAAAATATATTTTTCTTTTTAAAAAAATGCTGAAATTATTAATTATATTTGCGAATAAAACAAAATTAGTATGACCGATTTATTTTTAACACCTCGACTTATTCCGATTTTGGAACAAGTCAAAAGATTTGTATTAGAGGAACTCATACCTTTAGAAAAAGAAATTCATCACGGATTTCACCACATTTCAAAAATTATTATAGAAGAAAAACGTCCTAAAATTCGCGCTTTGGGCTTATGGGGTTTACATCTTTCTAAAAAACTGGGTGGTTTAGACCTTTCTTTAGTTGAATTTGGACAATTAAGTGAAGTTTTGGCACTTTGTCCTTTCGGGCATTACGCTTTTAATTGTCAAGCACCTGACATTGGTAATTATGAATTATTACATCAATTTGGTTCATCAATGCAACAAGAGAAGTTTATGCAACCACTGATAGAAGGAAAAATCAGAAGTTGTTTTGCGATGACAGAGCCTGAATTTGCAGGTTCAAATCCCGTCAATTTGGGAACAACTGCCATTTTAGAAGGTGATAAATACATCATCAATGGACATAAATGGTACACTTCTTCGGCAGATGGTGCAACTTTTGCGATTGTGATGGCAGTTACAAATCCTACTAATCCACCTCATCAAAGAGCAAGTATGATTATTGTACCAACAGACACAAAAGGTTATCAATTTGTACGCAATATTTCTGTAATGGGTGATACAGGCGAAGCTTGGAGTAGTCATGCTGAACTGAGATTCGAAAATTGTAGTGTCCCAAAAGAAAATATTATTGGACAAGAAGGCTCTGGCTTTGCATTAGCACAACACAGACTTGGACCTGGACGCATTCATCATACAATGCGTTGGATAGGAATTGCAGAAAGAGCATTAGAAATGATGATAAAATACGCACTCAAACGTGAACTTAATCAAGGAGAAACTTTGGCTGATAAACAAGTAATTCAACATTGGATAGCCGAATGTAGAGCAAATATCAATGCAGCAAGATTAATAGTTTTGGATACAGCACGACAAATAGACCAAAAAGGTGCTGCTGCTGTCAAAGACGAAATTTCAATGATAAAATTTTTCGTTCCAAAAATTATGCACGAAACATTGGACAAAGCCATTCAGGTACATGGTGGATTAGGTGTTTCTGATGACCTTATTCTTTCTCATTTGTGGCGACACGAAAGACCTTCTCGAATTTATGATGGTGCTGACGAAGTACATAAATCTGCATTAGCAAAAAGTATTTTTAAGAAATATAAATAAGACCTATAAAACACAACTTTTAACGCCATTTGTGCGTAAGTGTGATTAAACCTCTCATTCAATAACAAGGAGGATTATAAATTTAAAAAAAGTATAATTGATTATGAAAAAAGTAACTTTTTCTTTTATTTTTTGGCTCTGCGTAAGCATTGTAGCCTTTTCACAAAACGATAAACTCATTATTGGTAAATGGAATTTTGTAGATATGTTGCCGTCTGATGCACAAAGGGCAAAAATGAAACCAACACCAGAACAAGAAGCCCAAAGAGTAGCGATGATGAAAAAAATGGCAGAGAAGTCATACTATGAATTTGGTAATGGCACCATTACTATACTTATGGATATGGGTTTTGGTGCGCCAAAACCTATCGCTTCTACTTGGACTTTTGAAGACAAAGGTAAAACCACTATATTTATCAAAGGTGCTTCATCAGCCTCAGAAGGAGGAAGCAAACAAAAAACACAAGATGCAAAATTTAAAATCGAAAAAATAAGCCAAAATGAACTTGTACTTGTATCATTAGAAGAAAAATCAAAAGGTACTAAAATGATTTTGAAAAAGTAAATTAACATTTTAGTATAAACCAAAAAACTTACAAAGCTCCATTGAATTTTGTAAGTTTTTTATTTGCTTTTATGTTTTATAATTTATGTTAAAGTAATCACTTTTGGTGAACCCGCCAAAATCTCTTCATTAGCGAAATCAGCATATTTTTGGAAATTTTTAGTAAATAACCCTGCTAAATGATTAGCTTTCTCATCATACGCGTTTTTGTCACTCCAAGTATTACGTGGATTCAATATTTCAGAAGGTACATTAGGAACTTCTAAAGGCATTGCAACACCAAAAATTGGGTGATTTTCATACTTTACATTATCTAATTTTCCTTCTAAGGCTGCATTAATCATTGCTCTTGTATAAGGCAACGACATTCTTTTTCCTACACCATAAGCACCACCTGTCCAGCCTGTATTAATCAACCAAACATTTACTTTATTTTTTTTCATTTTCTCTCCCAATAGTTCAGCATAATTGGTAGGATGTAAAGGTAAAAAGGCTGCTCCAAAACAAGCTGAAAAAGTTGCTTGTGGCTCTAATACACCTACTTCGGTTCCTGCTACTTTTGCAGTATAACCTGAGATAAAATGAAACATTGCCTGTCCTGCCGTCAATTTCGAAATAGGTGGCAAGGTACCAAAAGCATCAGCAGTAAGGAAGAAAATATTTTGAGGAATTGGACCTCTTGAAACCTCTAAAGCATTGTTAATATAATGAATTGGATAAGAAGTACGTGTATTTTCGGTAACCGATTTATTTTTATAATCAGGAGTACGTGTAGATGGAATAAAACGTGTATTTTCCAAAATAGAACCAAACTTAATTGCATCCCAAATTTCAGGTTCTTTTTCTTTTGATAAATCTATTACTTTAGCATAACAACCACCTTCAAAATTAAATACGCTATCTTCTGCCCAGCCATGTTCATCATCACCTATCAAATGTCTTGAGGCATCAGCTGAAAGAGTTGTTTTTCCTGTACCAGAAAGCCCAAAAAATATAGCCGTATCATTATTTTCACCTACATTAGCAGAGCAGTGCATTGAAAGCACTTTGTGTTCGTGAGGTAAAATATAATTGAGAACAGAAAAAATACCTTTTTTCATTTCGCCTGCATACGCTGTTCCACCAATTAAAATAGTTCTTTTAGTAAAATTAACGATTGTAAAATTAGATTGACGGGTTCCGTCTACTGTTGGATTGGCTTCAAATTCAGGAACACACAATATTTTAAAATTAGGAATAAAGTTGGCTAATGCTTCTGTATTAGGTCTTAAAAACATATTATAACAAAATAAATTTTGCCATGCTTGTGTATTGATAACTCTTAAATTTAATCTATAATCAGGATGTTCACCTGCATAGGCATCACGTACATACAAAGTTTTGTCCTTGATAAATGCTAACATTTTTGCTTCTAAGGCATCAAAATTTTCGGGTGTAAAAGGAAAATTTATATCTCCCCACCAAACCGTACCTTCAGTATTTTCATCTTTTACTACAAATTTATCTTTGGGAGAGCGTCCAGTAAATTTTCCTGTATCGCACATCAAAGCACCATTTTCTGCTAAAACACCCTCTTTATTCAAAAGTGCATGTTCTGTTAATTCGGCGGGAGTTAGATTCCAAAAAATTTGTTTGGCACTTTCAATGCCTGAAGTTTCTATTCCGCTTTTTGATGATTTTAAACCAAATTCTTGCATCACAATATATAATTTTTAATGTTAAAAAACAAACTTTTTGCAAAGATATAGCAAATTTCAAACGTTTGCAATAAAAATTAGAAAAATATTTGAATTATTTTTTTGTTAACAATGTGAAGTTTGATAGGTAGAAATGAATAGGAAATAAAATATTATCTGTAATACAATTTTTTAATATTATTTTACATTTCGCGACAGGGATAGACGCAGAATTGCAGAGCCAAAAAGAGAGAAAACGAGGCTTTGCGAGTTTTTCTCTCTTTTTTGGCTCTGTGCTTTGCACGATAGCCCGTAATCGCCCAAATTTTTAATTATGGGAATGTAGGTTTTTGATTGAAATTTTTTGATAATACAAAAAAAGACAAAATTTTGATAAGTTTTGTCTTTTTTATTTTTATTTTGAAGAGAATGTTTTGAGTAACCGCCAAGTATTTTGAGAATTTTCTTGTTTTAGTTCTACTTTATCCATAATTTTATGGACTAACAAGAGTCCCAAACCACCTTTTCTTTTCTCTTGAACAATTTTTGCCATTCCCGAAAATTTATATTGGGTTATATCAAAATCAGTAATACTTCTATCTATAATTTCAAATTGTATTGCTTCTGGGAATTGAGATATACTAATTTCTATGAACTCATTAGGGTTATAATGATTACCATGCACCATTAGGTTAGTACAAATTTCATCTACAGCCAATACTAATTGGTTGATTTCTATATCTGAAAGAGGCATATTCCTTAATGCAGATGTAACAAATTCCCTAATCAGTTTAAGATTTTTGGGCAAACAATTGATTTTATAGTAATATATCATTGTACTATTTGCAGCGCCGTTTCTCTATCTTTTACAATCTTTAAAAGCGTATCTAATCCTAATATTTGAAAGATATTTTTTACTTTATCACTCATATCATACAAAACGCAAAATACATTTTGTTCTTTAAATGTTTCGATATGTGAAACAAACACTCCCAAACCAGCGGAGGCAATATACATTAGGTTTTTACAATCGATTAAGACTTTTTTTGTACCATTTTCAACTACTTTTTCGAGTATTTGGTCTAATTGTATGGCAGATGAAGCATCTAAATCACCTATAATTTCTATTGTATAAATGCTTTTTTCAGTATATTCTTTTATTTGCATACGGTTGCTTATTCGTTTTTACGTAAACTTTATAAAAAAGTTACGTTTTTGTGATTATTTTTTAATTATTTTTTTGAGTAGAATCCATTACTTTTTTTTGATTATCAATCATTTTTTCCATCAAAATTTTATGTTTACTTTTGGTCATCAACCATTCAGCAATTTTATCAGTCCAAAGTTCATATCCTTCCATAGTAGGATGTATTCCATCTCCTGCACGTGGAATCTCTAAATCACGTGAAGGAAAGAAGCGATTTTTTCCTGTTTTTTCCAAAATTAGGTCAGTTAATCCAAAATCTTTTTTCCAATTAGGTGGACAAATCCATACAAAATGAGTTGTATTTAGCTGGTTAATGATATTTTGAATATATTTCTCGTACTCACCTAAATATTCTTTTTTTACGAATAATTCATTTGAGCCTAAAGAAATTAATACAAAAGTGGGTTGTATTTTTTTGATTTCATTATAAAGTCTTCCAGTGCTATCTTTACCGACCCAAAGTAACATAGAAGCACTTCTTTGGGTAATACTTACAAATTGATGACTATTATTTTCCGCATATTTTTTCAAATATATTTCCAAACCTTGTGCCATTGACTCACCTATCAAAAGAATACGTTGTGGTTTTGTATCTATCATTTCAGTTGAATCTACTTTTTTCTCAACTTCTTTAACGGCTAATTTTTCTTCTGTATTTATTTTTTTTTCAATAACAGGATTATAATAAGAAAGAGAATAGATAGACAAAATAATAAACAAAACAATACCAACAACAGCAATACGTGCAATCTGAAAATTATCTTTCATAGTCAAGTTTCGATAAAACTAATATTGAATCAAAGATTTTATTTCATAACCATCCAATTTACTTCTTCCATTCAAAAAAGGAATCTCAATTAAAAAGGAAAATTGCACAATTTCTCCACCTGCTTTTTCAACCAATTTAGAAACTGCTTCAGCTGTACCACCTGTAGCCAACACATCATCATGGACTAAAACTTTATCACCTTTTTGGATAGCATCAACATGCATTTCTAATGTATCAACGCCATATTCAAGTTGATATTCCTGTCTAAAGACTTCAGAAGGTAATTTATTTGGTTTTCTTACAGGTACAAAACCTGCATTAATTTGCATTGCAAGCCAAAGCCCATACATAAAACCTCTCGACTCAATACCAATTACTTTGTCAACTTGTAAGTGTTTTGCATTTTCAAAAAGTTCTTTTCCTGTCAATTGTAATGCGTTAGCATCTTTAAGTAAAGTAGTAATATCTTTAAAACTGATTCCTTTTTTAGGGTAATCATTGACAGTACGAATATATTGTTCTAAATTTGACATATTTATATTTTTTTTGCAAAAGTAATGTTTTTTTTGCAAATAGTGTAAAAAATAAGAGAATTTTTACGTAATTTTGTGAAAATAATACTTTTATGAATATTATCGAAACATTTTTAAATTATTTAGATGGGGAAAGAAATTGTAGCAAACATACTATATTAGCCTACAAAGAAGATTTGATGCAACTCAATGATTATTTAGCGATTACCTATCACATTATGAACCCTAAAGAAGCAGAATCAATGATGTTAAGAAGTTGGATACTTACATTATCAGAACAAAAATTTGCAGCAACTTCCATCAATCGAAAAATCGCGACTCTCAAATCATTCTATAAATTCTTAAGAAAAAGAGAAAACTTAGAAAAAAATCCAACACTAAAACTACGTCCTCTCAAGACACCTAAAAACATACCTTCATTTATAGAAGAATATAAATTAATTCATTTATTAGAAAAAATAGACTTTGGAAATGATTTTGAAGGAACGAGAAATAGAATAATAATAGAAATACTTTATGGAACAGGTATAAGATTATCGGAGTTATTAGAACTAAAATGGGAAAATATTGATACTTACCGACAACAAGCAAAAGTATTAGGAAAAGGAAAAAAAGAACGCTTTGTACCTTTGCATATTACACTAATTCATCTATTAAATGATTACAAAGAACAAATAATGCTTACTTTTGGAGAATTGCCTCCTTATTTAATTATCACAAACAAAGGTATAGAAGCATATCCATCTCTAATTTATAACACCGTCAAAAAAATGTTATCACTTATTACAACGCAAGATAAAAAAAGTCCACATACATTAAGACATTCTTTTGCAACACATTTATTAGACAAAGGGGCTGATTTAAATGCTGTTAAAGACCTTTTAGGACATACCAGTTTAGCCTCTACACAAGTCTATACACACAATACACTTTCAAAACTAAAAGAAGTATTCAATCAATCACATCCTAAGGCGAAGAGGGGCGATTGATTAGGGCGATTACGTGCTATCGTGCAAAGCACAGAGACAAAAAGAGAGAAAAAACTACGGAAGCCTTCGTTTTTCTCTCTTTTTGTCTCTGCAAGTCTGCTTCTATCACTATCGCAAATACAAAGATTACTCAAAAAAAGTGCCTTGCATTTAAAAAAAAGGGTAAAAAAAAAGTGCTTATTATATTTCTATAA
>RDZP01000152.1 GCA_004294005.1 Cytophagia bacterium | reverse complement strand
AATATTGTAAAAAATACATAAAATCTCGTAGAGATGATATAAGATTTCACGCTTACAGCGTTTTTTTTATCATTATATTTCATTTTCTACAAAGATTTCAGTGCTAAAGCACTTTTAAAGAATAACTACTATACATTAAATAAAAACATCACTAAAATTGTCAGAGTACCAATTTTTTTAAGATTTTGAACAAATATCTTCACTATTATTAAGTTAATGAAAATGTATCAACGGACTTTAGTCTGTTGTGCTGAAAACAACAGACTAAAGTCTGTTGGTACATTTTTCTCACAACAGACTAAAGTCTGTTGGTACATTTTTCTCACAACAGACTAAAGTCCGTTGGTACGTTTTTTCTCACAACAGACTAAAGTCCGTTGGTACGTTGTTTTTAAAATAGAGAAGGTATTTAAAAATAAAAAAAATATTTTTTTTGAATTAGCAATTTCTTTTATTTGTAATTTTTTTTGTTTAATATTTTACTTAAAAAAAAGAATTAATACATCAGAATATGAAAAAAGAAGAAGCAAAACAAAAAATAAAATTATTGATTGATAAATTTACCTCACAATTTGAGTATTATAAATCACTGAATTATAATGAAATGCAAACTCGTCAGGATTTTATTAATCCATTTTTTAAGGCACTTGGTTGGGATATTGATAACACAAAACAGCAATTAGAAACGTATAGAGATGTAAAACACGAAGACAAAGTAAAAATAAATGGTCATACAAAAGCACCCGATTATTCTTTCAATATAGAAGGAAAGCGTAAATTTTTTGTCGAGGCAAAAAAACCATCTATTTCGATTAAAGAAAATCCAGAGCCTGCTTTACAAGTTCGTAGTTATGGTTGGAATGCTAATTTAAGTATTTCTATTTTGATAGATTTTGAAGAACTTGCTATTTATAATTGTACAAAAAAACCAAAAATAATAGAAAATGCAAATGCAAAAAGATTAAAATATATTTATTATACTGATTATTTAAAAGAATTTGATTTTATTTATGATACTTTTGCTTACGAAAATGTGTTAGCGGGAAGCATCGAAGCATACGCTAAAAGTAAAATCGATTTTAAAACCGCTGAACCTGTAAATGAGGAGTTTTTAAAATCTATAGAAACTTGGCGACAATATTTAGCCACAACTATTGTAGCCAATAATAAAAATATCGAAGATGAAAATATAAATTTTGCAGTGCAACAAACTATTGATAGAATTGTATTTCTAAAAGTTTGCGAAGACCGTAAAATTGAGAAAGAAAATAGTTTGTTTAGGCTTATAAAATCAGGTGATTATTATCAAAATTTATATGCTTATTTTCAAATTGCTGACCAAAAATATAACTCAGGTTTGTTTGATTTTAAAAAAGATACAATTACACAAAATTTAAAAATAGAAAATAAAGTAATAAAAAATATTATAACCGAACTTTATGGAAAAACAAAGGAAAATGAAAAAGAATATGGTTATAATTTTGCTATTATTCCTGTTGAAATTTTAGGGCTTGCGTATGAGCAATTTTTAGGTAAGGTTGTTAAAATAAATGCTTCAAAAAATGCACAAATCGAAGAAAAACCAGAGGTAAGAAAAGCAGGAGGCGTTTATTATACTCCCGAATACATTGTTGAATACATTGTTAAAAATACGCTTGGAAAATTGATTGAAAACAAAAAGCCTGAGGAAATAAGCAAAATAAAAGTGCTTGACCCGTCTTGTGGTAGTGGTTCTTTTTTATTGGGCGCTTATCAATATTTATTGGACTATCATTTGAAGTATTACGATAAAAATCGTTCAAAATTAAAAATGTATAATAATCCTTTGACTCCTGATGGTAATTTGACAAGTCAAGAAAAAAAGAGAATTTTATTGAATAATATTTTTGGTGTTGATATAGATACGCAAGCCGTTGAGGTTTCAAAATTAAGTTTATTGCTCAAAGCATTAGAGGGCGAAACGGAGGCATCTATTCAAACGTCTTTACAACTGATTCATGAGCGAGTTTTGCCAACAATAGATAGCAATGTTCGGAGTGGAAATTCTTTAATTTCACCTGATTTTTATAACGAAGGACTTTTTCTTACGCCCAAAGAGGAGCGTAAAATAAATGTTTTTGATTGGAAAATTGGTTTTGCTGATGTTTTTAAACAAGGTGGTTTTGATTGTGTGATTGGTAATCCGCCGTATGTAACAATCGGAGGCAAAGAAGATACTATGTTTGTTTCAAATGAAGTAGAGTATTTGTTAAAAAACTATCTAACAAAAGAATATAAACCTAACCTTTGGGCTTACTTTTACGAAAAAGGTTATAATCTATTAAAAAACAATGGAGTAGTTTCTTACATTGTTCCAAGAACTTTTATAGATAATGTGCATTACAATCAAATAAGAAGTTTTTTTGCTACAAAAAGTGAAATTATCGAAATATCTAAACTAAATTATGAAGTCTTTGAACAGGCAACAACAGGAGGTAGTTCGATTTGTATTTTTAAAAAATCAGAAATAATTGATAATGAAGTTGATTTATTTACTTTTTCATCATCAGATGATTTTATTGAAATGACACCAAACTCAATTCAAGTGCCACAGAAAAATATCTTAATTAGTGAAAATAATTTTTTTAATTTTCAAGATAAAATAACTAATTCATTATTTGAAAAAATAAGTAAAAAAGGAATTTTGTTAGGTGAAATTTGCTCTGTGAATAATGGAGTAAATACAGGAAATGCCGCCAATATTTTACTTTCTAAAAAGAAAAAAAATGAAAAATATCTAAAAATTATTGAAGGAAAAGATATCAACCGATATGCAATACATTGGAATAATAATTGGATAAATTATGATAGTAATTTAAAAAAAACAATCAGCCTATCAGATTTAAAAACCAAGCAAAATAAAGTAGATTTTGCACTTCGTGATTATGCAATTTTTAGTAATCCTAAAATTATTATCAGGCAAACTTCTGATAAAATAATAGCTTGTTATGATGATAATTTATTTATAACAAGACATTCAACGCATTGTATTTTACCTATTATTAAAAATTTAAACTTAAAATATATACTTGGTATTTTAAACTCTAAATTATTAAATTTTTATTATCAGACATTAATCCCAGAGAAAGGAAAAGTATTTGCAGAAGTAAAAGCGCTTCATGCTAAAAAACTACCCATCAAAACTATAGATTTTAACAATAAAATCGAAAAACAACAACACGATAAATTAGTAAAACTTGTAGAAAATATGCTCGAACTAAACAAACGTTTACAAAATTCTACTATTCAAACCGAAAAAGAACAACTACAACAAAGAATAGAATATACAGATATTGAAATCAATCAGTTGGTTTATGAACTTTATGAAATTACAGAACAATCAGAAATTGATATAATTGAACAAAAAAATGCTTGATAGTTTATCGAATAATTTTCAAATTTTTTTTGTAGTAGTATCAATTTTTATGAGCATATCAAAAAATAAAAATACAGTATTCTTTCACAACAAAAATCTGTATTTTTACAGGTTAAACGCACCTAAAAATGAACTTTTTTTAATAATTCTATTCAATGCTTAGCAACGATAATAAAATACATTCATTTTTTTGTGAGATAAAATTATACTTTTAATGTGCATTTTTTACATCAATTTGAAAATATAGAATGCTGTATTTTTCTTCAATCCGCGTTGTTTACATCAGTTTCATCAGCGTTCTTATTGCGTTGGAACGCTGATGAAACCGATTTTCAAACGCTGATTTTTATTTTTTTTATATAACATCAAATTAAAAATAAATAAAATTTTGTTGAATACAAAAAATAAAATATTATTTTGACTATAGTAAATTATGAAAAATTATTAGGTGCGTTTAACTTGAAAATACCTTAAAATACAAAGTTTGTCCGAAAAACCTTTTGAAAATTTCAAAAGCTATCAAAAAGTAGTTTTTAATGCACTTTCTCGCGATGATTTGAAAAGTCCTATTTACAAGAAAGAATTAGAAAAAAGTTTTGAATTAGTAAAAAATTTGCAAAAACTTAAATTTTTAGGTGAAATAAAAGAAAATACACAACTTTATTTTGAAGTCTTAAATACCAAAACAAATATTACTCAAAAATATGAAATTCAATTAGTAGAAAAATTGCGTTTGTTAGTACAAGATAACACTGAACAATGGTCAAAACCTTTGTGTAATGTGTTTGATGTAAATGGTAATCATATTTTTTGGAAAGAAAAATCTTTACAAGATATTTTTAGGAATATTAGTCATAGTTTAGGTCAAGATTCAACTTTTGATACAAATAGTTGGTTTTCTAACATCAAAGATAAAAACGGAGAAACCCTACAACAACTCATAAATGAATTATAAAACAAAATAAAAGTCTAAAAAAATCCGTAAAATCAGTGTTATTCGTGTGCTTTTTTCTAAATTATGTAATTTTTATTGATAAAAAAAACTTGTAATCGATTGACTACAAGTTTTTTTTATATTACATTTCAAAAAAGACTACAAACCAAAAGATTCTTTTACTTTATTGACGTAATCTAATTTTTCCCAAGTAAAAAATTCTACTTGTTTTTTATATTTTCTACGGATTTCTTCGCGTGCTTCTGCTGTATCTTTGATTTCAACAGTATAAAAATCAACTTCTTTTGTATATGCTTCACGTCCAAAATGACCATAAGCCGCTGTTTCTGAATAAATTGGATTTTTCAAACCTAATCTATCAATCAACGCTTTAGGACGCATATCAAAAATATCTAATATTTTATTAGCAATTTCACCTTCTGATAATTTTACTTTTGAAGTACCATAAGTATTGACTGTCAATGAAACAGGTTTTGCAACGCCGATAGCATAAGCAACTTGTACCAAAATTTCGTCTGCTACGCCTGCTGCTACTAAATTTTTTGCAATATGACGCGCTGCATACGCCGCACTTCTATCTACTTTTGAAGGGTCTTTACCAGAGAAAGCACCACCACCATGCGCACCTTTTCCACCATAAGTATCTACAATAATTTTACGACCAGTCAAGCCAGTATCTCCGTGAGGACCACCAATTACAAATTTTCCTGTTGGATTGACGTGATAAATAGTATTTGCATCTAATAAATGAGCAGGAATTACTCTTGGCACAACAATATTGATAACATCTTCTTTGATTTTCGCTAACATTTTAACTTCTTCGTCGAAGTCATCATGTTGCGTAGAAACTACAACTGTATGCACTCTTTTTGGTGTGTTATCATCATTGTATTCGATTGTAACTTGTGCTTTAGAGTCAGGGCGTAAATAGTTCATCAAATGACTTTCTTCTTTTCTGATTTTTGCCAATTCAGACATTAATCTATGTGAGAAAGCCAGCGCCATTGGCATATATTCAGCTGTTTCTTTTGAAGCATATCCAAACATCATACCTTGGTCGCCTGCACCTTGTTCTTTATCTAATCCTTTTCCTTCATCAACGCCTTGTGCGATATCAGGAGATTGACTATGTAATGCTGTTAAAATGCCACAAGATTCAGCTTCAAATTGATAATCTGCGTGATTATACCCGATTCTTTTGATAGTTTGACGCACTACATCAAGTATTTCTACATACGCTTTTGTAGTTACTTCACCCGCAACTACTACTTGTCCTGTTGTAACTAATGTTTCACAAGCTACACGTGAATTAACGTCTTGTGCCAACATTGCGTCAAGCACTGCATCAGAAATCTGGTCTGCTACTTTATCAGGATGTCCTTCTGAAACCGATTCTGAGGTAAATAAATAAGCCATTTTATATAATTTGTTTTCTTTGAATGATAATCAAATTCTTTTCGAGGTGCAAATTTAATGATTATTCTATTAAAATACAAAATTTTTGTTTGTTTTTTTTTAATTGCTTTTTTTTAATTATTGTTTTTTTGTTTGTTTTTTTATAGTAATTAGTATGTTTTTTGTTTATTTAGCTACTTTTTTTATAAAATAGCGTGTTATTTTTTGTATATTTTAAATAAAAAATATATTTTTGCATAGATAAATTCAATTCCAAATAAATGATAAGTTTTTTTCGTCTTAATACATCTTTTAAATATATTGTATTATTTTTATTGTTTTTAGCAATAAGAGTACCTGTTTTATTTTATGATTTTCCTTTGTTAAATCCGTCTTTGAGTTGGATGTTAGTAGGGGAGCGGTTGGCACAAGGGCATACCTTATATACGCAGACGTGGGATACTACTGCACCTTTTTCTGCTTTATTTTTTGGTTTGATACATTTTTTGTTTGGAAAATTGTATTTAGCGCATCAAATATTAGCGATTGTTTTTATATTTTTACAAGCATTATGGCTCAATCAAATTTTATCGCGTAGTAATATTTATCACGAAACAACTTTATTACCTGCTTTAATTTATCTTGTGATGATGAGTATTTTTGTTGATAGTTGGGTAGTTACGCCTGTATTACTGGCGAATAATTTTTTGTTATTGTTTTTGCGTTATCTTTTGATGCAAATGAACGACAAACAAAGATACAACAGTACTTTTGAAATTGGTGCTTATATTGCGATAGCAAGTTTGTTTTATTTGCCTTCTGTTGTGCTTTTGTTGGTTACTTATATTACTTTTTTGCTTTATACCAATAGCAAAATTAGAGATTATATTTTAGTATTAGTATCATTCTTTTTTACAATGGGTATTGTTTTGCTTACATTTTATATGTTCAATGCAGAATATGCTTTGTATTTCAATTATTTACGTCCTTTGTTGTATTGGCAGTTTCAATTTTATATATCTATTTATGATTTGATATTATTATTGTCTGTAACTATAGTTTTAGTTGTTTTTAATATTTCACTTAGCCCACAATATAGGCGTTATAATAACTATCAAAATAGAACACAAACTGTAATGAGTTTATGGTGGATTATCGGTTTACTTTCTTTGTTTTTTGATTATAAACTTTCTGCTTATAGTATAGGCATCTTGGCAATTCCAATTTCTTTTTTGTTGTCGCATTTTTTTTTAGAACTCAATAATAAAATAGTGAGAGAATTAGTTTTTATTGTTTTTTTAGGTTGGCATTTATTTTTTACTTATATTACTATTTATAACATCAATTTAATATTTCCTTTTCAACAATTAGGTTGGAGAGATATAGCAATAAAAATTAATACAGATAAATTATTGACAAAATTAGACAAAGAAAATTTGGTTTATCAAAACAAAAAAATATTGGTATTGGGCGATAACTTAGCCCCTTATATTTATGCAAAGTTGGCTACACCTTATTTGAATGATAACTTGGCACAACAACATTGGCAAAATATGAATCGATACAATGTTGTTTTAGAAATGTATAAAAATTTTCAAAATGATATGCCTGAAGTAATTATAGACCAAAAAAATAGAGTGCCAAAAATATTTAAAGCATTGCCTTTGTTGGCTGAAAAATACCAACAAACTAACAACAAAAATGTATATTTGCTAAAAAAATAGATTTTTAAATCAGATAAATCAAAAATTTTTGGTATTCTGACAATTTTAGTGGAAAGTTTTTAAAACGCCTTTAGGCGTGTTATCTTTGTAGCAATATTGTAAAAAATCCATAAAAATCTCGTAGAGATGATATC
>RDZP01000194.1 GCA_004294005.1 Cytophagia bacterium | reverse complement strand
TGATACTTACTTTTTGGTGAATAATTCTTATTACAACAAAATTTTAGATTTTCCTAATTTTTATGACGATTATTTACAATGTTCAATCAGTGTAGAAAATAATAGTATTATTATCAAAGATAAAAATGGTAATATGGTTGATGAATTTACTACACAAATCAAACAAAGAAAAAAAGCAGAAGAAGAAAAAATGATTGCCGAAAAAGCAAAAGAAATCGCTGAAAAATTCGCAAAACAAGCAGAAGAAGCAAGAAAAGAAGCGCAAGAAACTGCAAAAAAAGAAGCAGAAGCAAGAAAAGAAGCGCAAGAAACCGCCAAAAAAGAAGCAGAAGCAAGGAAGAAAGCTGAAAAAACGAAAAGCGAGGTGGAGAAAAAAATGCTTACATTAGAAGAAGAAAACAAAAGGATGTTGTTTGAATTACAAGAATTGCGTAATTTAGCAAAAAAAGAAATTGAATTATAATTTTTAAACTGATTTTTTTCAAAAATATAAAAAAATACCAAACAATTCTTTATGAAAATTATAGAATGTCCGCGTGATGCGATGCAAGGCATACACGATTTTATTCCTACACAAACCAAAATTGACTATCTTAATCTATTGTTAGAAGTAGGTTTTGATACCTTAGATTTTGGAAGTTTTGTATCACCAAAAGCAATTCCACAAATGCAAGATACTGCCAAAGTCATCGAAAATTTGAATATATCTACTACCAAAACAAAACTTTTAGCTATTGTAGCCAATCAAAAAGGAGCAGAACAAGCAGTTAGTTTTGAACAAATTGATTATTTGGGTTATCCATTGTCTATTTCTGAAACTTTCCAATTAAGAAATACCAACAAAACCATAGCAGAATCATTGATTTTGACCGAAGAACTACAAAATTTGTGTAAAAAAAATAAAAAACAATTAGTGATTTATATTTCGATGGGCTTTGGAAATCCTTACAATGATATTTATAATCCTGAAATTGTGGAAGAAATGACCGAAAAATTAGCAAAAATGGAAATAAAAACGATTGCTTTGTCTGATACGATTGGTGTTTCTTCTCCCGAAAATATTGTTCCATTGTTCAAAAATTTAATTCCTACATTTCCTCAAATAGATTTTGGAGCGCATTTGCATAGTACATCATCTACTTTAATTGAGAAAATAGAAGCCGCTTATCAAGCAGGTTGTAGAAGATTTGATGGAGCAATTTTAGGATTTGGAGGCTGCCCGATGGCAAAAGATGAACTTACAGGCAATACTGCTACTGAAATAATGTGTCGTTTTTTTGAAAGACAAGGAGAAATTTTACCTTTTCAAACAGAAAAAATGGAGGAATCTATACAAAAAGCCACTGAAATTTTTACTGCCTATCATTAAATTTAAGAATAAATCAATTAGTTGCATAAAAAAATGTATTTTGCGATAGTGATAGAAGCAGACTTGCAGAGACAAAAAGAGAGAAAAACGAGGCTTTGCGAGTTTTTTCTCTCTTTTTTGGCTCTGTGCTTTGCAC
>RDZP01000151.1 GCA_004294005.1 Cytophagia bacterium | reverse complement strand
ACTTGACAACCGCCAATACATCACCATTGCCATTAAAATATTGCGTTCTCAAAGTATCTGTATATTGTCCTGTGAGCGTTTCTTTTCCTTTTTCATATTTGATAAATGCTTCTCTTTGGTTCAAATCTACATTGATTACTTCCTTTCCTTCTTTATCAAAAATGGCGATAATTTTTGATTTTTTTTCTGTGTTTTGATTTTCTTTATTTCTTTTTACCGCCAAAAAATCTTCTTTTTCTTTTTCTAAATTTTTATTTCCTGTGCATTGACACAAAAAAAATAAAATACAAATAAAAATATATTTCATATTGATTTTAAATGAGATGTTTTAAAAGTATATTTTTTAAATCTATAATTTCTATTGGCTTTGGTAAACTATCGTCAAAACCATATTGTAGAATATCATCAGTCGTAAAATTAAGTTTATCAGCAGAAAGGGCAATAATTGGTGTTTTGAAATTAGATTGTTGTTTTTTGATTTGAATACAAGCTTCTAAACCATTCAAAATTGGCATCTGAATATCCAATAAAATTATATCAAAAATAGAAGATAATGCTGTTTCCACAGCTTCTTTTCCATTATTGACCATTGTAAAATTGATTTTCCAATTTGTTAAAACAGCATTTAAAAGCATTTGGTTGATTTCATCATCTTCTGCTACCAAAATTTTTTTCCCTGAAAAAATATTAATAGAATTTTGCATTTTTTTAATCTATAGTGTATTGGATTGTTTTGATAAGTTTATAAAAAAACTGCTACAAAAATAGAGCAGTTTTTTTAGTAGTGCAAATAAACAAAAAAAATCGGTTAATCCCTTACTTTTCTGTGTTTAAATTTATCTCTAATATTTTTGTTAAAAAATTCACCTGTAGATTTAGATGTTTTTAACTTTTCATACATTTCATCACTTACTTTTGCATACTCATAAATACCTCCATAACAAAAAACAATTTCCATTGTGTCATTAAAATTATCATGTGATAATGACGTAATCATAGAAGATTGAACTCCTTTACGAATGAATTTTCCCATAATTTTTTATACTTTTTTTGAATTATTTTGATATACAAAGGTAGGTATTTTTTATGAGATTTCCAAATTTTTTTATACTTTTTTTTAAATTTAAAATATTGATTATCAATGATTTAAAAATTATTTTTCTTATTAATTCACATTTATTTCTTCTCCTTCGATGGCTAAAAAAGTAGGCTCAAATACACTTTTTGCTTCTTCTAATAAAAAATTTACACTTTGATAACGAGCCGAAAAATGACTAATAATTAGTTTTTTTACATTCGCATTTTTAGCCAAAGTGGCAGCTTGTTTGGTGGTAGAATGAAAAGTAGTAACTGCTTTTTCTTCTAAAGCATCTTCAAAAGTTGCTTCGTGATATAAAATATCTGCTTCTTTTATTTGATTAACTAAATGTGGTAAATATCTTGTATCTGCACATAAAGCAATTTTTGATTTTTTTGGAAAATAAGTATATTCTTCTGCTTTATATAACAAAACATTGTTTTCATCTTTAATATCCAATCCATTTTTTAAATTAACATAGGTTTCAGGTGGCGTATCTTTGGGTAATTTATCAGCATAAATGCTACGTCTTGTATTTTTCTCTTCTATTAAAAATCCATTACAAGGCTTGATTCGGTGTTGCATTTGCATATTTTTAATTGTAATCCATTCATCTTCATAAAAAATTTCTTCCTTTTCATCAGGTAACGCTTTAAAATCAATAGCGTAATTAAGGATTGCTTGACTAACTTTAAAGTTCAAACGTAATAAATCTAATAAATCAGCAGGAGCAAAAAGTTGTAAAGGCTTTGTTCTTTTGTTTACATTCATTGAATTTAACAAACTAAAAATACCTAAATAATGGTCAGGATGAAGATGAGAAATCAAAATCATATCTAATTTTGATGCTTTCACGCCATATCTTAACATTTGAATTTGTGTATTTTCTCCACAATCTACCAAAATCTGTTTGTGTGGGAATACAACTGAAATGGCAGAAGGGCAACGAAGTAAGCTGGCAGTAGATGAACCTGTTCCTAATATTTTTAATGTAGGCATTTTGGTATGAAATATTTTTTTTTTACAAAAATAATACAAATATTTATAAAACACTCAATTTAATCTAAAAAAATAAAGGCATTTTTATTTTTATAAAAAAATGTATTCAATGAATGGTATTTACTGCTTAATAAAATGAATATTTCTCATAGTTTAAAAAAGTTATTGATATTGCTAAAGAAAGAGAATTAAATAACTTGTTCCTTTTTATTAGAGATTTTAAGCATACATTTAACCATTTTGAGATAACTAACAATACAATTTTATTAAATTATAACCAAAATCAAAAATCAAAAATAAAATATTTACAAAAAAAACTTTTTAAATTTTTGTTTAATTCAAAAAAACACTTACTTTTGAATGTTTTTTGAAATATAATTAAAGTTTGAACAATAAAATAAAGTATTTTTTATCAATAGTATAAAGAATTTTAAAATATGGCTACTAAAATACAAATGCCAAAAATGAGCGATACAATGACCGAAGGCGTGATTGCATCTTGGCTCAAAAAAGTAGGCGATACCATAAAAGCAGGTGATGTAATTGCTGAGATAGAAACTGATAAAGCAACTATGGAATACGAAGAAGTAATTTCAGGAGTAATTTTATATCAAGTTCCCGAAAAATCTACTGTCATCGTTGATGGATTAATTGCTATTGTTGGTAAACAAGGAGAGGATTATTCTGCTTTATTAAATGAAAATCAAACGATTTCTACTAATAAAAATCCTGTTGAGACCACATCAATAACAACACCAAAAGAAGAGGTAAAAGTACAAACTCCCGTTGCTAATACAGCAAATATTAAAGCAAAAATAATTCAGATGCCAAAAATGAGTGATACAATGACTGAAGGAGTTGTGGCTGTTTGGCATAAAAAAATAGGTGATAGTGTTAAAAACAATGAATTATTATTAGAGATAGAAACAGACAAGGCGACTATGGAATTTGAGTCGTATGAAAAAGGGACTTTATTATATATAGCAGGAGAGAAAGGTAGTAGTATAAAAGTTGATGACTTGTTGTGCGTGATTGGTGAGCCTGATGCAGATTATAAAGCATTAGTAGAAGCGTTTAAAAATGGAAATAAAACCAATGATGTCCAACCGATTGTAGAAAACACAAATGTTGTTCAAAACGTAGCCACTCAAAATAATGTTGCTCCCACTACACAAGATAATGGTAGATTAAAAATATCTCCGCTTGCTAAAAAATTAGCCGAAGAAAAAGGAATTAATTTGAATACATTGCAAGGAACTGGTGAAGGTGGTAGAGTTGTTAAACGCGATATTGATAATTATGTACCTGTCGTTGCTGCCAAAACCACTGCACCAACACCAGCAACAAATACAAGTACCTTTGGACAAGAAAATTTTGAAGAAGTAGCAATTTCGCAAATGCGAAAAACGATTGCAAAACGTTTGGCAGAAAGTAAATTTACAGCACCTCATTTTTATCTCACAATGGAAATAAGAATGGACAATGCAATGGCTGCACGTGAGCAAATGAATGCAATTGCTACCTCAAAAATTTCTTTTAATGATATGGTTGTAAAAGCAACTGCAATGGCACTCAGACAACATCCTGCTGTTAATTCATCTTGGTTAGGAGATAAAATAAGAATCAATCATCACGTACATATAGGCGTGGCTGTGGCAGTTGAAGATGGTTTGTTGGTGCCTGTAATTCGTTTTGCAGACCAAAAATCACTCTCTCAGATTTCAGCAGAAACAAAAGATTTGGCAGGAAAAGCAAAAAGTAAAAAATTACAACCTGCAGATTGGGCTGGTAATACATTTTCTATTTCTAATTTAGGAATGTTTGGTATTGATGAATTTACAGCAATTATCAATCCGCCTGATGCTTGTATTATGGCGATTGGTGCCATCAAACAAACTGCTGTGGTAGAAAATGGACATTTGGTAGTAGGGAATATAATGAAAGTTACTTTGTCTTGCGACCACCGCGTTGTAGATGGTGCAAGCGGTGCAGCATTCTTAAAAACTTTCAAAGATTTGTTGGAAGCACCTGTAAGAATGTTGGTTTAGTTTGATTTTTTAAAAATTCATATAAAAATAAAAAAAGTACATTAGTTTTTTTTACTTAATGTACTTTTTTATGCTGATATATTTGATTAACTCAACCCTTCAATTTGTCCATTTACAATGTCAATCATTTGTGCTTGTGGTACTTTTGGTAAGCCGGGCATACGCATAATATTACCCGCAACAGCGACAATAAAACCTGCTCCTGCATTGATAATTAAATCTTCGAAGTGAATTTCAAAATCTGTAGCAACGCCTAATTTTGAAGCATCATCAGAAAAAGAATATTGTGTTTTTGCAATACAAACAGGTAAATTATTAAAACCTAAACGATTGATTTTTTTGAGTGTATTTTTTGCTTTTTCACTCAATATAATTCCTTTTCCTCCATATATTTTTTTTGTAATTTTATTGAGTTTTTCTTCTATGCTATCATTCAAATCATAACTAAATTCTAAAGGTTTTGAAGGTTGATTTTCAATGACATCTATCACTGTTTTTGCTAATTCTATTGCTCCTTCTCCACCTTTCGTAAAAGCATTATTGACAGCAAAAAAAGCATTTTTTTCTTTTGCCCAATTTTTAATAAAATTCATTTCTTCTTCTGTATCAAATCCATATTGATTAAAAGCCAAAATAACACTTTGCCCAAAAGATTGCAAATTTTGAAGATGTTTTTCTACATTTTCTAAACCTTTTTTAATGCCTTCTAAATTTGGTAGTTTGATTTCACTTTCGATAATGCCTCCATGTAATTTTAAGGCTTGCGAAGTAACAACCAATACAGTGGCTTTTGGTGCTAAATTAGCTTTTCTACATTTGATATTTAAGAATTTTTCTGCTCCTAAATCTGCTCCAAAACCAGCCTCTGTTACAACATAATCACCAAAAGTCAAAGCCAATTTGGTAGCTAAAACCGAATTACAACCATGAGCGATATTAGCAAACGGACCACCATGTACAAAAGCAGGTGTATTTTCAGTAGTTTGTACCAAATTAGGTTGAATGGCATTTTTTAATAAAACCGTTATTGCTCCTGCAATGCCTAAATCTTTTACTGTAAAAGGTTGATTATCAAAAGTATAACCAACAATTATTTTTTCAATATTATTTCTTAAATCTTCTAAAGATTGTGCAAAACAAAAAACTGCCATAATTTCAGAAGCAGGCGTAATATCAAAACCTGATTCAGCAGGAATACCATTAGCACTACCACCCAAACCTGTGTTGATAGCACGCAAAGACCTATCATTCACATCTAAAACTCTTTTCCAAACAATTTCTTTGAGTTGTTTGTCTGTGCCTCTATTTTGGTATTGATAATTATCAACCAAAGCCGTAATCATATTATGGGCAGAGGTTATTGCATGAAAATCACCTGTAAAGTGTAAATTTATCTCCTCCATTGGCAAAACCTGTGCATAACCACCTCCTGCAGCACCACCTTTCATTCCAAAACAAGGACCTAAAGAAGGTTCGCGTAAGGCAACAATCGTTTTTTTACCTAATTTTGAAAGTCCTAAACTTAAACCTACTGAGGTAGTCGTTTTGCCAATGCCTGCTTTAGTAGGAGTGATGGCTGTTACTAAGATTAAGTTGCTTTTTTTAACTTTTTCTTCATTGATTAAGTGATATGGCACTTTTGCAATCAATTTTCCATAAGGAATTAAAGCATCTTCTTCGATATTGATTTGTTTGCCAATAGCATAAATGGGCAATAATTGAGTAGTTCGAGAAATTTCTATATCTGATTTCATTTTAAATATTTTTTTTTGCAAATATAGTATTTTTAAATATCTTTGCATAAAAAAATAAAAATTATTGATGAATACTTACGCAAAAAGAACGATTTGGAGAAAAGAAAACAATCCAAATATTATTCAGGTAATAGACCAACGCCGTCTGCCTCACGAACTTATCATTGTTGATATACATACTTGTCAAGAAATTGTTGATGCTATCAAAGATATGACTGTCAGAGGTGCGCCATTGATAGGTGCAACCGCAGGTTACGGTGTAATGTTGGCGTGTATCGAAGCCTCAAAAAATCAAAATTCATTTGTTTATTTTGAAAAATGTATCAACGAATTGAGAGCATCTCGTCCAACGGCTATTAATTTATTTTGGGCAATAGAAAGACAACTTGATGCACTAAAAGAAGGAAAAAATTGGCAAGAAAAAATAGAAATAGCTTCTAAAATTGCTGACCAAATCATAGAAGATGATATCGAGGTTTGTAGATTGATTGGTGTGGCAGGATTGCCGATTTTAGAAAAAATTAGTCAAAATAAAAAAGGGGAAGTTGTGAATATCCTCACACATTGCAACGCAGGAAGATTGGGTTGTATCGAATGGGGAACAATTAGTTCGCCTATCTATCAAGCCCATCAAAATGGAATGAAAGTTCACGTTTGGGTAGATGAAACACGCCCACGCAATCAAGGTGCAAATCTTACGGCTTGGGAACTGACGCAGGCAGGCGTGCCACATACGGTCATTGTTGATAATGCAGGTGGACATCTGATGCAACATGGTATGGTTGATGTGGTATTTGTAGGCACAGACCGCACTACTCGTATGGGTGATGTGGCAAATAAAATTGGTACTTATTTGAAAGCATTGGCTGCTTTTGATAATCAAATTCCTTTTTATGTGGCATTACCATCGACTACTATTGATTGGACAATTAAAAATGGATTGACGGAAATTCCGATAGAAGAAAGAAGTCAAGACGAAGTAAAATATATTTATGGTTGGAATGGAACATCATTAGAAAAAGTATTATTAACACCTATCACAAGTAAAGCCTCTAATTATGGTTTTGATGTTACTCCTGCACGATTGATTACAGGTTTGATGACTGAAAGAGGGATTTGTGCTGCTAATGAAGAAGGTTTGTTAAGTTTGTTTCCTGAATATAAATAAAAAATTGATGGTAAAGTGAGGAATCAAAATAGGTTAAACAAATTAAATTCCCAAATATTATTTTTTAGACTTTGGACTTAATGAAAATTATTCAATAAAAATTGAGTGTTGTTGTAAGTGTAATATTTTGTCCTGCTGAACGAAGTGAAGCATCTTTACCATTGAATAGCGTTTTGCTAATGAAAAGACAGATTTTTCGCTTCGCTCAAAAAGAGCATCACGAGTGTAGAAGTTTTTGTTACACTACTTTCTCAAGCGTGATGCTTAATATTTAATAGGTGCAAGCTAACTTATCTAAAAACTAAATTATTTGATATAAAAATCAAGCTAACTTATCTAAAAACTAAATTATTTGATATAAAAATCAAGCTAACTTATCTAAAAACCAAATTATTTGATATAAAAATCAAACTAACTTATCTAAAAATTAAATTAGTTGATATAAAAATCAAGCTAACTTATCTAAAAACTAAATTAGTTGATATAAAAACCAAACTAATTTATCTAAAAACTAAATTAGTTGATATAAAAACCAAACTAACTTATCTAAAAACTAAATTAGTTGATATAAAAACCAAACTAACTTATCTAAAAACTAAATTAGTTGATATAAAA
>RDZP01000193.1 GCA_004294005.1 Cytophagia bacterium | reverse complement strand
TGAAAAATGCCATTTTCTTCATAGCGAAGGTTTTGCAAACCATTTGGCACGAAAAAATACCAAGATTATCTGTATTTTCAAGTAAAATCACTTAGAGCCCATTTTTGTAGATAAATTTCTTGAAAATTATACAAAAATATATATAAAAAAGGGCAAATATTTTTTACATTCAAAAATCTTATTATTTTTGTAAATCAATTAAAATCTAAATCAACTATGATACACCCCAAACTTATCTTTTCACTACTTCTATTTTTTGTATTTTCATATTATTTACAAGCACAAAAAGCAGACACTTGTAAAGTAGGAGTAGATATTACTGCCCTCTATGATTTTAAAATCAAAGAAAATAGTTTTACAACTATTTTTTGGATGTGGCGTGTCTATAAAAACGACAGCCTCGACTTTAGTGATGGTGTGGATATAGTAAATTCTAAAAACTATACTTTTGGTAAACTTAATAAAGACAAACGAGGAAAACAAACTTGGACTACTCAAAAAATAAAAGCAGAATGTCAGGCAGGTTGGAAAATTAATAATTTCCCTTTTGACAAACAAAAACTACGTGTTTATTTTGACGATTCACGTTATGATGTAAATAGTTTGATTATGGTTGCTGATAAAAAAAACTCACGCATAGATGATGACCTGAAGTTTGCAGATTGGAAAATTACTGATTTTAGAATCGAAGACAAAATCAAAACGTATAAAACCACCTATGGTGACCCACTTCTTGAAGGCAGTAGTCAATATTCACAAATCACGATGTTCATAGAGTTGGAAAGAAAAGGTTCTATGATGACCTATTTCAAAATATTGACAGGCTTATTTTTTTCGTTTGCTATCTCTCTTTCAGTTTCTTTGATTCCCGAAAAGTTTTTTGCCTCACGTATGCCTGTGTGTGTGGGAGGTCTTTTTTCGGCAGTTGGGAGCAAATACATTGCTGAAAATATTGTACCTTCTACCAATGAATTTACTTTGATTGATATTATTCATAATATTACTTTTTTGTATATCTTATTATGTATCATTTCGGGCATTATCGCAATGCAGACTTCTGTCAATAAAAGTGTTAAGGAGGCACATAAATGGGATATTAAATCATTTTTTACGCTTTTGATTTCTTATATTATGTTGGTATCGTTATTTACTTTGCGTGCAATGTTTTATCATTAAAATCTTGGTGAAAGTTTTTTTCATAACTTCACTAACGCTTCCCCCATTGGTTTAAGTATTCTAAAAGTATAAAACTATAACAAGTGTAAATAAAGTAACACTTGTTATTTTGTATTGAAATAGGAGTTTCCAAGCTCCAATCATTCGAGCAACGACAACTTTTTTTTATCAGAACGTTTTTTATTTTTAACAAAGGTAGATATTTTTTCTGGTACTCAGACAATTTTAGTGGAATTTCAAATTCACAGGGTATAAAACCCTGTTTTATGGATTTTAATGCTATATTTTTCAGTAAAATAGGGTTTTATACCCTATTTTCACTAAAATTGTCAGAGTAC
>RDZP01000017.1 GCA_004294005.1 Cytophagia bacterium | reverse complement strand
TATTTTTACTTGTTTTTCAGCTCCTTCTGCAATATCTTGTAAAGAAAGTTTAAGTTTAATGCGTAAATTAGAACCTTTTTTTTGTCTTTGCCCGCCTCTACCTCCAAAGAAATCTTCAAAAGGGTGTCCGCCTCCGCTATTGCCACGATTGCCAAATATATCACTAAATTGTGAAAAAATATCATTCATATCAAAGCCTCCGCCGCCGCCCATTCCGCTCATACCTTGATGTCCATATCTATCATATTGACTACGTTTTTGAGGTGTACTCAATACATCATACGCTTCTGCTGCTTCTTTAAACTTATCTTCTGCTGCAGGATTGTCAGGGTTTTTATCAGGGTGAAATTCGATGGCTTTCTTTCTGTATGCTTTTTTTATTTCATCTACATCAGCATTTTTACCTACACCCAACACTTCATAATAATCTCTTTTTGTTGCCATTATAATTTAAGCTTCCTTTTTTTAACTTCCTACTACTACTTTTGTAAAACGCACTATTTTTTCTCCCAATGTATAACCTTTTTCTACTTCATCAACTACTTTTCCTTTCATATCCTCAGATGGAGCAGGTATTTGTGTGATAGATTCGTGTTTATCGATATCAAAAGTTTGTCCAACAGTATTTTCCATTGCTTTCAATCCTTGTTGTTCTAGTATTCTTAACATTTTATTAAAAATAAGCCCAACACCATCTTTTACAGCGGTAATTTCAGTATCAGTCGGGTTTTCTTTGTCAATAGTTTTTTGAATTGATTTAATAGACCTCTCAAAATCATCTAAAATAGGCAACATCGACACCAATATTTTTTCTCCTGCTGTAACTATCAAATCATTTTTTTCTTTGGTAGTTCTTCTTCTAAAATTATCAAATTCAGCATACAAACGCAAGTATTTTTCTTTGCTTTCTGCCAATTCTGCTGCTAATTGTTCAACAATATTATTACCTTTTGACAGATTTTCTTTTTGTTCTGTATTTGTATTGTCTGATAATACTTCTTCTACTGACGTAATTTCAGCATTAATTTCAGCATTGATGTCAGTATTATTGGTTGTTTCTTGTTCTTGCATAATTATTGATATATTTTTTTGCAAAGATAAATTCAATTTTCTTACCAAACAAAATTATAAGCGTATTTTATGACAATTTGACAGAAAGATTATGAAAACAAGAAAAAAATCTGATTTTCCTACCAAAACATGTATCGTCTGCGGGCTTGATTTTGTTTGGCGTAAAAAATGGGAAAAAGTATGGGAGGAAGTAAAATATTGTAGTGATAGATGTAGAAAAAATAAAAATAAATAGTTTTCATTTTTGGTTTGTTTTTATCATTCAATCTATATGTTTTTGCAGAGTAGATGAATATTGTACTTGTTTGTAGTAGAAATAAGAGAATTTTTATCAAATTGAAATAATCTTATTAAAAATATGAAGTTGTAGGCAACACCTTGAGGCAGTTTAAGACGTGGTCAGACCTCCGTAAACTACGGTAAAGACCACGTTTTATGAAAAATATTTAAAATAATTTTTTATTCTGAAATCGGGCAAGATTAACGTTTTAAAAATAATGGAAAACACAGAGTTTGAAAATCTTATATTGCTTTTAGAAAATGAAAGCACTTTTGAATTAGGAATCAATTTAGCACAACATTACCAAGAAGAATTTGAAAATTATTTTGGTTGCAGTGTGGAAGATTATAAAGAATTAACATCTTTTATTTTTATGTATGATATTGAAAATATTGGAAAACCTTTGATAGATATTACATTTTTGGAAGCATCTCACAAAAAAATTACTATATTGTCTCCTAAAATTGGTTTGTTGCTTAATTTAAAAAACATGATTTTTTATAATAATCAATTGACTACATTGCCTCAAGAAATTGGAGAATTAAATAATTTGCAATATTTAGATTTGTCTAACAATCAATTGACTACTTTACCCAAAGAAATAGGAAAGTTAGAAAGGTTAGAAAATTTGCGTCTGAATAACAATCCTCTTATTTCTTTGCCAATTGAACTAAAAAATCTCAAAAATTGTAAAATTTACGTAGGTGAAAATCCTACTGACGAGTTGCGTGAATATGTGAAAGATTGGGAAAATATTTGTTATTTAGATTTTGAGTAAGATTAACGCGAGTTTAGGATAATAATTGTTCTAAAAATGTGAAATTTGTGTATAGAAAGAATATGAAAACAAGAAAAAAATCTGATTTTCCTACCAAAACATGTATCGTCTGCGGGCTTGATTTTATTTGGCGTAAAAAATGGGAAAAAGTATGGGAGGAGGTAAAATATTGTAGTGATAGATGTAGAAAAAATAAAAATAAATAGTTTTAATTTTTCATTCAGCTTAAACGTATTTAATAATTTGTCTTAATTTACTATAATCAAAATAATATTTTAATTTGTATCTATTAAATAAAATTTTATTTTTTTTTTAATTTTTCGTTTTTTATTGAATGAAAGAAATAACAGCAAAATAAAAATTGAAGAAAAATACAGTGTTGTCATTACTGAGTATTGAATGGAATTTTATTAAAAAATATTCATTTTTAGGTGCATTTAACCTGATTAAAAAAAATATTTTAGAAAATAGTTGTGTTCTTAGATTATTTATATTTACCTTTGTCTTATCAAAAACTTAATGTAATTTTTTTTCTATTTATTAGAGTAAATATATTAAAAATTTTATGAAATTACCTTATTAATTAAAAAATTATGTCCTCTTCAAAATTCACTTTTGATGAAGAAGAAGTATTACATGAATTAAAACACCATCTTCCTGCCCAAATGCCACTGAAAGATTTTGTTCATCATAATACGCTTCATTCATTCCAAAACAAAAATTTTTATAATGCTTTGCACGAAGCTTCTGAAATTTTTGGCTATAATACCACACTTTTTGTCGAAGATTATAGAGAGATGTTAAAAAATAATCATATCGAAGAAAAAATATTAGATAAAATGATTATTAGTGAAAAAGGTAAAGAAAATTTTACCTTTTGGAAAGACAAAGTTTTATCCTATCCTTATAAAAAGCCACAAGATAAAAAAGTAGGACGATTAAGACCTTTCTGGAAAGATGCTTATGAAATTGATATTAATGCAGGAATTAGACCAAGTTTATTCCGTATTTTGAATGCTTATTTTGACCAAGGCATTTCTATTTGGCAATTTCCTACTGCAAAATATGGATTATTAGGTTCTATCAGAGAGGTTGAAAAAAATAGTTTTATTAGTTTTTTTAAAACAAATAGAGTCAGAAAAATGCTATTAGCAGAAAAACAACCTCAAATCATAGAACTCTTAAAAATTTTGGTTGGTAATGATACTTCTTTGTACAAACAATATTTGTATGACCAACAATTTATGCACCCTGGCTGGTCGGGAATGGTTGCTACATTAGAAGAAAATCCACACGGATTATTAGATAAAAAACCTACCAAACTCAAAGATTTAATCATTTTAGAATTATTACTTGAAATTGATGCTTTGGAAAATGAGGTCGGTAAAAATTGGCTTCCATTAGCTGAAAAAATAAAAATTCCTGCAATGTCTGATATTCACGATATTTCTCAAGAAAATAAAGAATATTATGATGTTATCAAAATTTGGCAAAATGCTTTTGAATGGACTTATTATGATGGTGTATTAGCAGGGCTTCAATCACATAAAGAAAAGGAAAAACGAAAAGAAAAATCATTTCAAGCAATGTTTTGCATTGATGATAGAGAATGTTCGATGCGAAGATATTTGGAGGCAACAGATGAAAATTGTGAAACGTTTGGTTTGCCCGGTTTTTTTGGCGTTCCATTTTGGTACAAACCATTGGGCGGAAAATCATACATTAAACTTTGTCCTGTTCCACTCAATCCAAAAAATTTGATTTGTGAAATTGATGACCATCGAGAAGTTAGAAAAAAAGATATGTATTTATCACAACACACACACAGATTATTCAGAGGTTGGTTGATAGTCAATACGATTGGTTTTTTATCGATTATTAGGTTGTTTTTGAATTTATTTAGACCAACCTTAAAGTTAGCAACCGTTTCTTCGCTCAAACATACTTCTCAAATTTCTCATTATACCATCGAAAATAAGAATGTAGATGACAAAGAAAATGGTTATCAAATTGGATTTACGATTGATGAAATGGTCGTTTTGGTCGAAAATGTATTGAGGAATATTGGTTTTATTGATAACTACGCACCGCTTGTGTACGTAGTCGGGCATGGTGCAACGAGTGTCAATAATCCACATTACGCCGCTTATGATTGTGGCGCTTGCTCAGGAAGACCAGGTTCTATCAATGCAAGAGTATTGTGTTATATGGCAAATCACCCTGAGGTTAGGAAAAGATTATCAGTAAAAAATATCATTATTCCAAGCACTACACAATTTGTGCCTGCTATCCACGATACAACCAGAGATGAGTTTGAGTTTTATGATGATGTAGTAGAAATGTCAGAAGAAAATAAAATTCTGCACAGAAAAAATAAACATACTTTTCATCAAGCAAGCGATAAAAATTCGAAAGAAAGGGCTTGTTATTTTGATACGATGGATATTAAACAAAAAGATAAAAAAATTCATCAACAAATCAAAAGACGTTCTGTTTCATTGTTTGAGCCTCGCCCCGAACTCAACCATGCTGATAACGCTTTGTGTATCGTAGCACGCCGACAACTTAGTGCAGATTTATTTTTGAACAGACGTTCTTTTTTAAATTCTTATGACCATACCACAGACCCAGATGGAACTTATCTATTCAATGTTTTGAGTGCTGCCATTCCTGTAATAGGTGGAATTAATCTTGAGTACTATTTTTCAAAAGTTGATAATCATAAATTGGGTGTTGGTACAAAACTACCACTCAATGTAATGGGTTTGATTGGCGTTGCTAATGGTATTGATGGAGATTTGAAGCCGGGTTTGCCAAGCCAAATGGTAGAATTGCACGACCCTGTGAGGTTGATGTTGATTGTAGAACATTCACCTGAAATTATTTTGAATACGATTAATAAATCTCAATCTTTGCACGAATGGGTTTATAATCAATGGATAAATTTGGCTTGTATTAATCCTTACAATCAATTAATTTATATTTTTAAAGATGGTCAATTTGAGGAATATAAACCTATTCAAACAATAGAACATATCAAAGATATTGATGACTTTTTGGAACATCAACACGATAATATTCATACACGTATTTTAGATTAATAAATATTTTGTATTTTATCAATACAAATAAAAACGAACACTACTAACTTATTAAAAAAATATTAATGATAAATCTTATTCCTTTGTTAATAATTATACCTTTGTTGGGTTTAATTATTGGTTTATTAGTATCTTCCTCTTCCGAAAAATACATTGGTTGGGTTGCTTTGATTATAACCACAACACATATTATTCTTACACCTATTTTTATTGTTTATTGGTTATTGATAGGTAATATCAATATCAAAGAAATTGTTTTGTATCATTCTAATGATTATGAATTTTTTATAGATTTTTATTTTGACCACGTAACCGCTGTTTATTTATTTACAGGAAGTTTATTGACTTTTATGGTTACGGTCTATAGTAAATATTATTTACATTCAGAAAAAGGTTACAAACGTTTTTTTAATAGTATGCTTTTATTTTTTACAGGTTATAATATTGTAGTTTTATCAGGTAATTTTGAAACTATGTTTATTGGCTGGGAAATTTTAGGTATTTCTTCTTTTTTATTGATTGCTTTTTATAGAGATAGATATTTACCTATCAAAAATGCTATGAAAGTTTTTTCAGTTTATAGAATTGGAGATGTAGGATTGATTTTGACAATGTGGTTGAGCCATCACCTATGGCACGAAAACGTAACTTTTGCTAAACTTAAAAATTTAGACATTGTCATCGAACATTTAGAAACGCATACAATATTAGGTATTTCTATTTCTTTGTTTATTGTATTGGCGGCGGTTGTCAAATCTGCTCAATTGCCTTTTTCGTCTTGGTTAGCACGTGCTATGGAAGGGCCTTCACCTTCGAGTGCTATTTTTTATGGTTCACTTTCTGTACACATGGGGGCTTTTTTGTTGATAAGAACTTTTCCTTTTTGGGAAAATCAAATTTCAGTTCGTATTTTGGTAGGTTCTATTGGTTTAATGACTGCATTTGTAACTAATTATATTGCAAGAGTACAGCCTTCTATCAAAGGACAAATAGCGTACTCGTCTGCTTCTCAAATTGGTTTAATATTTTTAGAAATTGCATTGGGTTTAGAGTATTTTGCTTTATTTCATTTTATGGGCAATGCTTTTTTGAGAACTTATCAATTATTGATTTCTCCTTCGTCGGTTGCTTACCTCATCAAAGAACAATTTTATACTTATAATGAGGAAAAAATTGAAAAAGAAAAAAGTGCTTTTATGAAAAAAATTGGCTATTCTTTTTATGTATTAAGCATCAAAGAATGGTATTTAGATTATTTTATGTATCGTTTTTTATGGAAACCTTTGAAATGGATAGGTAAAAAATTAAAATTTATTGGTAATCCATATATTTTGTTGCTTTTGTTGGTAGTGTATATTATTTCAAGAGTATTGTTACATAACAAAATTAGTTTTGTTCCGATAATAGAAGCCCAATTACCACTTATCTTTTCTATTTTTGGTTTTGTTTTTGTTCTGCGGTCATTTTCAGAACGTTATAATGCTTTTTTGGCTTGGGGTTTGATAATTATGAGCCATCTTTGGATTGATTTATCAGTTTCTTTCAATCAATATTTTACTTTTGAACATACTTTGATTTATTTATCAGGTATATTGATTTCAGGTTTTATTGGTTTTATTTGTTTATTTAATTTAAGTAGAAAAAAAGAAAATTTAGATTTGGCACATTTTTATGGTTATGCTGAAAATCATAAAGTTACTAACTTTTTCTTCTTAGTTGCGTGTTTGGGTGTATCAGGTTTTCCGATAACAACTGCATTTTTAGGAAAAGATTTGGTATTTACGCATATTCAAGAAACACAATTTTTACTTACTTTTTTAACTTCTGTTTCTTTTGTAGTTGATGGCATTGCAACCATTAAAATTTACAGTCGTTTGTTTTTGGGTGAATATAAAAGACAATAATTTTTGATTTTGTATTTTGCGATAGTGATAGAAGCAGACTTGCAGAGACAAAAAGAGAGAAAAAAAACAAGGTTTCCGCTGTTTTTTTTCTCTCTTTTTTGGCTCTGTGCTTTGCACGATAGCACGTAATCGCCCAAAATTATTTTATAGAAAAAAATAGATTACTATACAATTTCTAAAAAACGTGAGTTCGGGATAATAATTGTTAAAAAAAGTGTGTAATTTTTCATAAAATGCGGTCAGACCTCCGTAAACTTCGGTACAGACCGCGTTTTATGAAAAATGTTTAAAATAATTTTTTAATTTGAAATAATATAGTCTGTACCGTAGTTTACGAAGGTCTAACTATTATTTCAAATTACCACCAAAAATATCTTAATTGAGAAAGATTTTATTTATAAGTAATTGAAAATAAATTGTTTATAAATAAAAATTATCCCGAACTCCCATTAAAAAGGATATTTTTGGTGATTTTCAACTCTCTAAAAATTTAAAACTTTTGGAGAGTTAAACAAATTGTATAGCAGTCTGAGAAAAAACATATCAAGGGGATTTTTTGAAAACAACAGACCAAAGTCTGTTAGTACATTTTTTATTTTTTCACTTTCCACTTAATTTTTTGCTCACTTTTCTTTCCTTTTTTATCATCTTTATCTTTGTCTTTGCTATTGCTTGGCTTATCATCATATAAACTTGGCGGAAATCCATTGAGTTGTCGCCACGTTTCATACCAAACAGGTACAGTATCAAGCATTGCCCACCCATATACACCTGAGCCTATCGTAAGTTGTTCGGGCCAAGGCTCCTCTTTGGTGGGTATGACCAATATTCTAAATTTACCATTTTCGCTATCAGTTTTGTCAATTACTGCGACTGTTCCACCAAAAGTTCCTACAGCAACACGAGGCCAACCTGTAACTTGCAACGCAGGAAAACCATCAAACTCCATTCTGACGTGCCTTCCTATGCTTAATAAAGGCAAGTCCATTGCTTTGACATACAATTCGACTGCTAAATTAGGTCTTGCAGGCATAATCGTACAGATTGGGTCTGTATCTTTGACCGTTTCACCCAAACCTGATTTCATTGCTTTGACCACAAATCCATCTTGTGGTGCTAAAATATAGTATTGATTATTTCTAATTACCATATTAGCATATTTATTTTTTAGTTTTGATAGTTCGCCTTCGCTATCTGCTAAATCTCCTTGTGTAGCACTTTTATCAGAGTTAGACTTTGCAATTTTGTCTTGATATTCAGCCTCTACTGAATTGAGTTCTATTCTTGCATTAATAAGTTCGTTTTGTGCGACAGCTACTTTATTATCTTTCATTGTAACTTTCGCTTGCGATTCTTGCAATGCTTGACGGCGTTTTTCCCAATCAGTTTGAGAGATAAGAGCAACAGGTTTTGCATAAAATAATGAATCTGCACCTTTTGCTTGTCGTTGATAATAAATAAAATTTGCTTTTTCTGCTTCGTAATCTGCTTGCTCACCTTTTAATTTATTTTTGGCTTGTTCATATTTATTTTGCACTTGGCTTAATTTGAACCGTAAGCCTGATTGCAAAGCATTTAATTGATTATCCAATGCGTTGATTTTATTTTTTTTAGCACCAATTACATCTTGTTTGGCAGAGAGTTGCTCCTCTAATCGTTTCAAAAACTCAGGGTCAAAATAATCATCTTTTATCTCAGTAAGGACTACTAAAGTATCATTTTTTTTGACTGCTTGCCCTTCTTGCACACGCCATTCCTTTATCCTTCCCGGAATAGCAGTATGAATTTCTTGTGGTCTATCTTGTGGAGAAAAAGCATTGACAGCCCCTGAGCCTTCTATACTTTGTTGCCAAGGTAAGAACATACAAGCCACCATAACACCTATAAGAACCAACAACCATATTGCTAATCGGCGAATATTACGTTGTGGACTAATAGTTCGTAAGGCATATAATTTTTTATCTAAATCTTCGAAGTCTTGTTTTTGCGATTTTTTATAATCTTTTGCGATTTCTAACATTGTATGAAATGAGAATAAAAAGAGATTAAAAAGTTAGTGTTACTATTTTTATATTATAAACAATTTTAAAGGCAAAATGTTTTTGAAAATGATGTTTTTTTTAGTTGGATAGTTTGATTATTGAATAAAAAACCACTTTTAGTGTATAAAAATGGTTTTTTATTGTTTTCTTATTGATATTTGAAAATATTTACATTAAAACCCATTTTACATGAAAAAATAATTAAAAAAGAGTATTATTTTTTAGGTTCTTCTTTTTTATCTTCTTCTTCTTTTTTATCTTTATTACCACCTGTAAAGAAACTACCAATACTTCCTGCAATTTTTCCTAACTTATCTTTTGCTCCTTCAGCAAAATCCTCTAATTTATCTTTTGCTCCTTCAGCAAAATCGCCTACTCTTTCTGCCATTGTAATCAACGGTTTTCCTGTAAGTGCTTCGTGTACCTGTGATTTAATCATTGCAGAAATATCTTTTAAATATTCAGCGATTTTTCCTTCTACAGTTTGAGCAATTCTCGATTCTACATATTCTTGTGCTGCTTCTGCTGCTAACTTTGCTTGTTCTTCTGTAATTCCTGCTTTTTCAGCTATTTTTTTTGCTAAATCTTCCATAATAATATTTTAAAATAAAAAAGTGAATAAATTTTTTGCTAAGTTAGTTACTTTTTTTATAAATCACATAAAAAATGAAAAAAAAATTAGTGCTTTGATAATTTTTATGATTTTTTTCGTGTGGCATTTTGTAGTTAAAATTAGACTACCATACAATTTCAAACGCTCCAAAAGTTTTAAACTTTTGGAGCGTTAAAATGTACTAATATTATAAAATCATTATGTTCATTTTTTACCAGCGCCAAGCCAATACTAATATATCATCGGTTTGGTGTGCACTACCTTTCCAAGTTTCTAATTCTGTTTTTAATTTTTGATGTTGTATTTCTAAAGGTAGTGGAGAAATATCAATCAAAAAATCTCTAAAACGCTTTGACATATACTTTCGTTTTGTTTCCTCACCATATTGGTCACTAAATCCATCACTATACATATAAAAAGTATCACCTGTTTGTGCTTTCAGTTCTATCAATTCAAATTCTTTTTCCATTCGATGGTGTGTGCTTCCAATAGATATTTTGCTTCCTCTGTGTAAAATAGGTTCTCCATTTCTTATTTGTAACAACGAATGATGGGCTCCTGCAAAACTAACAGTACCATCAGGAAAACTAATATTGACAATACTGATGTCCATTCCTTCGCTGTGCAGTCGTTTCTTGTCGTTTTCTAAGGATTGATTATGTTTGAGTTGTTCAATAACTTTTTTATTCAAATATTTTAAAATCAGTGCAGGATTGCTAATGTTTTTTTCCGTTACAATTTCATTTAATAATGCACCACCTAACATTGTCATCAATGCGCCGGGTACGCCATGCCCTGTACAATCGGCTACTGCTAATATCAATTGTCTATCAGCAGGGCTTAACGAATTGCTTGTTTTCTTTTCCGTAAACCAATAAAAATCACCTGAAACAATATCTCTTGGTTGATACAAAATCATACTTTCATCTATAAACCTTGCCCATTCTTTCATTTCAGGAAGTGTTGCTTCTTGAATACGACTTGCGTATCTCAAACTATTGACAATGTGATCATTTTTAATGGTTAGTTCTTTACTTTGCTCTGCTAAATGGTCTCTTTGTCTTCTGATTTCATTATTTTTAACATCTAAAACAGTAGTTGCTTTTTGTAGAATATCATTCTTTTCTTGTAATTCGTTGTTAAATTCAGATAATTTTTTCATATTTTCCTCATTTAACTGTTGTAATTTGTTTAGTTCTATATTGTTTTCTTGAATTTCTGATAAATAATCCACAGTTTTTCGGACTGTGGGTCTGAAAATAAAAATAAGTTCTAATGCTAAGACAATGAGTGTTAAAATCCCCACTCCAAAGGCTAAAAATTGGCTTCTTTGCAATCTTTGATAGGCTTCTCTGTCATATTGATAAATCAAATCGTTCATATATTTGGCATACATTTCATCATAACTGACCAACATATCGATGGCAATCTTGATTTTAGGACGCATATTTAATTCTTCAAATTTTACATTCAAAATTAATTCAAATGCTTTTTTGAGAATGGTATAAGATTGGTGCATTTCATCTAAAATTTTTTGTGCAGCAGGACTATTTTTTCCGGGTAGTCCTATATTTTTATCACCTTTTTCTAAGCCTTCTTGAATTTGTACCCATTCGTCGAAAATTTGTCCTAATTCGCCTACATTTTGGTCAAATGGTTTGTTTCTTTGTGGATGTTCGAGGATTAAAGATGTTTTTATCAATCTTTCACTTAACATTCTTTGTCTGCCTGCCAAATTTAACAAACGGGAATCAGCCTCTTTTGTTTGTAAAGAAACATGCATCAAAGCATAACTAATGACACTTAGCAAAGCAATCAGCCCTAATGCTACCCAATAAGTAATTGTTAAACGATTTTTTGGAGAAATAGCCATTTTTTTGAAGGAGTTTTGTCTTTCCTTTTTTTTTAGAGAAAATCAAGCCAAATGTTATAAAAACAAGAATAAAAAAAGTTATTTTTTATTTTTTAGTTTATTTTAAATTTTTTTTTAGATTAGACTAAAAAAAATTTGAATCATAAATAAAATAGATTATCTTTGCATAAAAAAATGAAATGAAATTAAAAAAATGAAATTAAATTACATTAAAAAAACAATCGTTTTAATAATTATCTTGCTTTTAAGTTTTGATATATTTGCACAAAATACGTCTTTGTCTGGTACAATTTATCTTGACAATAATCCCGTACAAGATGTTAATATTAGTTTGAAAAATACAGATTTTAAGACGGTATCTGACTCATTAGGTTATTTTATTTTCAATAATATTCCTATTGGAAAATACATTGTTTTGATAGAATATTATGAATTGAAAAATAAAATTGAACAAAAAATTACTCTAAAAAATAATGAAAAATCTGTATTTGATTTTGATTTGACACCTTTTCAGACCACATTAGATGAAGTTGTAATTTCGGGTACATTGAAAGAAATCTCAAAATTAGATAGCCCTGTACCAATTGAAATCTATTCAGAGAAGTTTTTTAAGGCAAATCCTACGCCTTCTTTGTTCGAATCTTTACAAAATATCAATGGAGTTCGTCCTCAACTTAATTGTAATGTTTGCAATACAGGTGATATTCATATCAACGGTTTGGAAGGACCTTATACAATGGTTTTGATAGATGGAATGCCGATTGTGAGCGGGCTTTCTACTGTGTATGGCTTGACTGGTATTCCACAATCGATGATTCAAAGAGTGGAAGTAATAAAAGGTGCTGCTTCTACTTTGTATGGTTCTGAGGCATTAGGAGGGGTGATTAATGTTATTACTAAAAAACCTAAAAACGTTCCTCTTATTTCAGCAGATGTTTTTAGTTCAAATTGGTTAGATGTCAATGCAGATGTAGGTTTTAAATTTGATGTAAGTAAAAAAACACAAACTTTATTAGGGATTAATTATTTTAATTACCAAAATAGAATCGATAATAACGGTGATAATTTTACAGATGTAACCTTACAAAATAGAATTTCTATTTTTAATAAGTGGAATTTTGAAAGAAAACACAACAGACAATTTAGTATTGCAGCAAGGTATATGAATGAAGATAGATTTGGAGGTGATATGCGTTGGAACAAAAGTTTTAGAGGTACTGATAGTATTTATGGTGAAAGTATTTATACAAAAAGATGGGAATTAATAGGTATGTATAGATTGCCTACACAAGAAAATATCAACCTTCAAATCAGTGCTAATAATCATCTTCAAGATTCTTTTTATGGTACTACCTCTTATAATGCTCAACAATCTATTCTTTTTGGACAACTTACTTGGAATAAATCAATTGGAAAATACCATGATTTCTTGTTAGGTATGGCGTATCGTTATACTTATTATGATGATAACACTCCTGCTACGGCTAATATAGATGGTAATAATACTCCCTCAATACAACAATTAAAGGGTGTTTTTTTACAAGATGATATAAAAATCAATTCACAACACCGAATTTTATTGGGTTTGAGGTATGATTATAACAATATACACGGTAATATTTTTACACCAAGATTTAATTATAAATTCAATACAAAAAATAATCAAAATATTATTAGGTTGAGTGTAGGCAATGGTTTTAGAGTTGCTAATGTGTTCACAGAAGACCACGCTGCCCTCACAGGTGCGCGACAAGTTGTGTTTCAAAGCGAACTCAAACCTGAAACTTCTTGGAATGTGAATATGAATATAGTCAAAAAAATAATTACTAAAAATAATACATTGATTGGTTTTGATTTTACTGCTTTTTATACACATTTCAACAACAAAATTATCCCTGATTATTTGAGAGATGCCAATAAAATTATTTACAATAATCTCAATGGTTTTTCTGTTTCGCAAGGTATGAGTTTGAATATGGATATTGATTTTGACAATGGATTAAAAATATTGGCGGGTGCAACTTTTATGGACGTGAGTTTTACCGATAATGGCATCAAACAAAGACAATTGTTGACCGAAAAATTTTCAGGAGTATGGATTGTTGGGTATAGTTTTGATAAAATTAAACTTTCTATTGATTACACAGGCAATATTTATGGGTCAATGTTATTGCCTCTTTTAGGGGGTTTAGATGATAGACCAGCACAATCGCCGATTTGGAGTTTACAAAATATACAATTAACAAAAAAACTAAGAAAGGGCATTGAAATTTATGGTGGCATCAAAAATATATTAAATTATACGCCACCTGCTAATAGTATCGCTCGCTCTTTTGACCCTTTTGATAAACAAGTACAATTTGATGCCAACGGACAAGCCATTCCAACGCCTAACAATCCAAGAGCATTGACTTTTGACCCGAGTTATGTTTTTGCTCCTAATCAAGGCATAAGAGGTTTTTTGGGAATAAGATGGAATTTTAGATAACATAAAAAGAAATATACACGTAGGAAAGTGGTTTTGGGATAAACCTTGTCATTCCGACTGAAAGGAGGAATCTTATTTTGGTTTAGAGATAATCATCTAAAAGTAAGATTTTTCGCTTCGCTCAAAATGACAAATCTCCCAAAAACACTTTCTGATGTGTATATAATAAAAAGCAAAAAAGACAATTTATTTTTCATAAATTGTCTTTTTTTGTTTTTTTACTAACTAAAAATATAAATATTATTTAGAAAACAAACGATAACCTACACCTACAGAGAATACACGGTTATTTACTTTTGTAGCACCTGCAGAAGTATCATTGCTCAAATTTGTTAAGCCTAAACCATAGTTTAGATTTACTAAAAATTTATCACTGATTTCAACACCTGCGCCAAAGTTGAATCCGAAATCTGTACCTTTTATTTTGTCTTGGTCACTACCAAATTTTACATCTGTACTCACATCAACACCCATTGTTGATGCTTTTATTTTTCCACCTAAAGCAAGAGCGAAATAAGGACCTGCATTAATTACAACTTTTACTTTATTACCCGCTGGAATTTTATAAACTGCATTCAAAGGAATTTCAAGATATTCAAGTGTGAGGTTTAGTTTGTCACTACCCATTTTTTCTCCATATCCTTTACCACTATAAACTAAACCTAATTGTAAAGCAAATGTTGGAGCAACGTTATAATTTGCATATACACCTGCGTTTAGTCCTAAGCGTGATGTTTTTGTTGCACCTTGTTCTGCTTTTGCAGTTGTAGTTGCGAAGTTAGCACCTGCACGTAAATCTAACGAAAATTTTGCTTCATCTTGCGCATTAGCAGAGAAAGAAATAGTGAAAGCAGCCAAAGCCGCGAAAAATAATTTTTTCATTTTTTTTTTAATTTTTTTAATGTTTAAATTTATTTTACCAAAGTAAAATTCTATTATCAATACTTATGTATCTTTAAAATGTTACAAAAATATATTAATTTTTTTTACTTTTGTTTTAAAATCTGTTGCAAAGTTAAATTAAGAAAAGAAAGAAACCAAATATTATTCTTATTTTTTTGTAAATATTAACACTTATTATAAAAAAAGCATTAATATGAAGGGTTTTTCAATAAAAATATTTTTTAAATTAATTATTTTGTATCATTCTATTTTTCACTTAAATCTATATCCGACACCCCATTCAGCCATATCAGCCATACCCAAGTGTGCTTTTAAAATACCTGTAAAAAATAAATTAGACAAACAATAATACCTAAAACCCAAACGGGTATAAACAGGAAAGTCACGCATTACTTTTCTAAATGTATAAAAACCAAGATTGCCCATCAAAGCAAATCTACCTGCTTTTATCTCAGAACTGATATGGATTCCCTGCGTAAAATAGCTCAAAGTTGTCATTGCTTGTTTTGGATTGCCTTCCAAAGATTGGTCATAATAAATAGCAACACCTACACCTATTTTTTGAAAACTATTGAATTGTCTCAAAAAATCGACTGAAATACTTGCTGCGGTGTAGTTTGGACTTCCACTCAAACTACCATTGAGGTTATTGACAGGTACTTGTTTTTGAGCAAATGTAGCAAAACTTATTATTTCATAAGTAGGTTTAAATCTTTCAAAAGTATAAGTTTGAAAAGGTGTTCTTTTGAAGTAATATTTTCCACCCACCGAAAAATCTACTAAATTTAAACCTAAATTAGGTTGTGTTACTGTTCCATTCGAATAGTGTGCTAATCTTGCTCCTAATCGTATATCAAATTTTTCAGAAATTTTAAACTCATAATTTGTTCCTAAGCCTACAAAAGCATTGATAGGCGAACCAATGGCAATATTTTGAGAATTACTTTCAAAATTATAAGGATTAAAGTTAAAACCTAATCCTGTAGCAAATTCGATATTCCAACTACTTTTTCTAAATCTCCTCAAAGGTAAATTTACAAAACCATACAATGTAATTGGTTTTCCTAATGCTTCACTTCTAAAATCTGTATAAGAAATGCCTATACCATAAAAAGGAAAGGCTAATTTTTGTTGCCATGCTCGTTCAGGTTGGGCATTACCCACAGATTGAAATCCTAAACGTGCATCAACACTTATAAAACCATTTTTAATTAATGGTTGTAATTTTTCGTGATGCGCCCAAATCGGACCTTGATGATAGTCAATACTGATAAAAGTATTGGGAGAACGATAATTTTCTTTTTGTGTACTATCAATTTGTCCGTAGATGAGTGTATATTTACAAAAAAATAAAAATACGAACAATACAAAAAAAGATTTTGTTTTCATTTTATGATTATTTTTTTTATTGATATTTAAGCGATTGGTTTAGCTGGATTTCCAAAAACTGTAGTGTTTGCTTTTACGTTTTCAACTACTACTGAACCTACACCTATTCTTGCACCTGCACCTATTTTTACACCTGCAACTACTGTAACACCTGTGCCTATAAATACATTGTCCTCTATGGTTACTTTTGTACCAATGATGCTTCCTGCACCAATTTGTACATAATTTCCGATGGTTGTTTCTGCTTCTATAATGGCGTTAGTATGAAAAATATTGTGATTACCTACTTCTACAAAAGTACCTAAACTTACGCCATTGTTCAATAAATTACCATTCCCTAAAATTAAATTTGAACTCAAATGATTATTAGAATGAATCGCATTGACGGGTATTACTTTTCGTCTTTCACTCAGCATTTCAATCATTTTATATTTGTATTTGCTATCATCAGAGGCAACAAAAACATCACATTTCTTTCCGATAAGTTTCAAAAATCCGTCATCATCAGGGCTTCCTAAAACGGGAATATGGTCAATTTCTTGCTCATGTTTACTTTTGTCTTCGTCCAAAAAACCATACACGACAATTTCATTCGATTTAAAAATTCCTAAGGCAATTTTACCAATTGTATCAGTACCTACTATCAAAACAGGGTTAATGGTCATTGTTAATAAAGTTAAAAAACCGCTTAAATTTTTACTATAAAGCGGTTTTATGTTAAAATGTTATAATTTTTTGAAGTAATTTTAGTATTCGTCATCATTGAATAAAAAATCTTCTTTGCTTGGATAATCAGGCCATATCTCCTCAATACTTTCATAAGGTTGCCCATCATCTTCTAATTTCATTAAGTTTTCGCGCAATTCAAGGGGAGAACCTGTCCTTTCTGCATAGTCAATTAATTCGTCCTTAGTTGCAGGCCAAGGCGCATCTTCTAAAAAAGAGGCTAACTCAAGCGTCCAATACATAGTTTTTATCTAAAATTTTTAAAAAATAAGTTTATTGCAATTATTAAACGAAAAAACAAGAATATATTTTATAAAAATCTTATTTTTTTGCAAAATTAAAAATAAAATTCAAAATAACAAATATTTCACACTAAAAAATAACATTTTATTAGTTTAGTCTTTTGGTTTATAACCTTCTGTTTCTGTTTTATAAAATGATTCAACTGATTGTGAGAGCGAATTTGCTAATAAGATATTAAAAAACCACGCTTTTTGTTCTTCTGAAATAGTCTTAAAAAAATATAATTTATAAAAAATTTCTTTTGAATTGAGTTCTTTTTCTTTTAAAATTGGCACTAAAACTGCCGCCAAATTTGTTTTATTGATAAAAAATTGTATTTTCTGTGTTTTTGTATCAATATCGAGCATCAATTGCATTCGATTTCCATTACCAATCCAACCATAATTATTGGTTGCTTTCACAAAAACAAAACTTCCAACACTTACATTTTGCTCATAAAAATCTATTTGTTTTTCAAATTGTCTTTTTGGTACTTTATGTGCTTGTAATTGATATTTTTTTTGATTCAATGAATTTTCAAAAGTAGCAGTTCTTACATACATTTCATCTTTTTTAAAAGGTGGATTGAGTTGTAAAGTAAGTGTTTTTGTACCAATTCGACTTATCCAATCTATGATTCCTCTGTTTCTAATGATAATTTCACTGCTATCTGCCTCTTGAAAAAAAAGTTTATTTTTAAAATCAATAGGAGGGAGGCAATTAAATTTTTGAGTTACTATTTTTTGTTTGAATAATTTTTGCAATCCATAAAAAAATATTTTTTTCAAATCATCTTTGCTCATCATCACTTCATTATTATCAAATGCTTTTCCTTCAAAATAAATGGGTACAATGATTTTGTTTCGCCAAATTTTTCTATCAAATTTATCAAAAACTTCACTTTCTATAATTAGTTTTCCTTTTTTTTGATTATCTGCTTTTATTTCTGCCATTATCCAAGCAATATAAGTAAAATTAGTTTGGTTAATTGACCTCATTATGGGTTTTTCTCTACTTACAACGGGTGTATAATCTATCGCAGGCGATTTTCGGCTTGCTACCTCTTGAATGTTCAATACTTTTTTCCAAAGTTGATGTACTTCATTTCTGATACTATCACCTAATTGACTTTCTTTAAAATAATCAGGAAAAAGCATTGGTTGTCCTGTTTGTAATTCTAATCGGGACAAAAAAAGTGTGTTTTGTGCCAAAATAGGCATCGATAACAATAAAAAAAGAGTAATAATTTTGATTTTTTTATTCATAATCATTTTAAAAAGGTATTCTGATTCTTATGCCTCTATTTTGTGTACTATTTTTATCCAACCAAGAATGGTAATATTCAACCCCCGCTCCAAAAACATCAATTCCTGCACCTAATTCGAGATAATGGGAAGTCAAAGGAGAATATAAATAATTACCCGAAACTCTTAACCCTGCCCTTATCATACGCATAAAAAATAAATCATTGGTTAAAAAACCTTTGAATCGATGCGAAAAATGACCTTTTAAATATTCTGTATTTTGACTGTAATTATAATAATCTAACAACTGAAAACTTTGTAAATTATCATTTAACAAAAGTGTTTGATTGCCTAAAAAATGTTGATAATCTACGAACTGAATATTTTTAGTGTTCATAAATTTTCCTGCTTCGATGTTCCACTCGCTTTCACCTAACATTCCCCAATAATAATTACCTTTAAAACCTGCGTGTATAAAATCAAAATCAGTATTAGTAGCACTTGTTTTGATTCCTTTTCTGTAGTTAATATAAAAATTATTAAACAGAAAAAAATTACTTACTTTTGTATCAAAATTTGTTTCCCAAATCATTGCTTTATAAGGTGAGAAAGAGGTAGAAGTTTCCCCAAAAGCTATTGGTGTATTAGATGAGTATTCTCTATCTCCTACATTTCGCCAAGTATAATCTGTATTGTTTTTCATTTCTAATCTATTTGCCCATTCCAAAGAAGTGTTAAAAGAAAAGGTTTTGTTGATGTTTTGTTGCCAGCTTCCTTTTATATATTCTTTTTGATAAATTTTCATAAAATTTTGTTCATCTAACAAACTATATGCTGTGTTTAATAGTGTTGTAATTGATTTTTTTCGACTTATTTGCTCTATGTATTGTCCCCCTTCTAATTTTAGAATGGTTTGCTTTTTGTTATTAAGTTCATAACTTGTTTCTATTTTTGCTTGCAATGTTTTATTAGCAAAACCATACCTAAGTGTAGGTGTGAGCGAAAAACTTCTCCATTTTTTACCTTGATATTTTCTAAAAGTTGGATTAAATTCGAGTAGGAACCCTTCTACTGTATTGAAACCTATTCCACTTGCCAAAGAAGGAAGCGAAGAACGAATAGATGTTCTTTTTTTAGGTTCATAATTATATCCTCCAATTAATAATTTACCAATAGAAAAACGATTATTTTTAATTCTTACAGAATCAAGATAAGCAGGATTTTCTTTTTTATTTGCAATACTATCTTTTTTCTGATAATCCTTTATTTCTCTCAAAGACAAAGGAAAAGGTCTGTATTGATTCCAAAAAGTTGTATCTTGTTTGTTTGCTAAAGAATCGATAGTAATGTCTTTTTTTTCTCCACTAAAAAAATCAGTTGGAAAAATAGGATTTATTGTATATTCTTTATAAAAAGCATTAAGTTGGTCTGTAACTTTTATTCCTAAAAAATTTACTTTTACCCAAAGTCTTTGTGTTTGAGGCAAATAATAAGTATTGCCTTTATTGTCTGAAGAAGGTTTGTAAATTTGTTGAATGACCAGACTATTACCTACATCTAAGGCTTGTTTTTTGATATATAGGTCAGTCTGCACAATTCTCCAACTGCTATCAGCAATATAAATAACGCCATTATAAGCGGGAGAATATTTTTTTCTTGGAATTAGTTTTATTTTATATATTTTTTGATTGTTTTCCATAGTTTCTCCTAATAACTCAAAACGATAATAAAGCATCGAACTTGGTGCAATAGGAGAAACAAAGCCTCTTTCAGTAAAATCAAAACCACTTATTTTTTTGTATAAATTGACCCACACATCAGCAATACTGCTTACTGTTACTTTATTTGGTTCTCCGCTACTTTTAGAAGCGAGTATTTTTTCTCTGTATTGATTTTTTAGGAATGATAATTCATTGATATTTTCGGTCAGCCCTATAATTCCTGTATCTACGCCTATTTTTTGTCCTAATAATTTTTTTGGAAATTTGTGTGCGATGGTTAAGTTTTTCTGATAGACTTTGCATTGCCAAGCGTTGAGTTCTTCGTCAAGATAATATTTTCTTTTTTCTTGCGCCAATTTAATAATTCTATCTGCAGGATTTTCGATTTTTTTACTACTGATAACCACTTCGTTCAAGACATAATCTTCTGCTTTGAGTGTAATAATTATATTTTTGGAAGTTGTAATATTTTCGAAGTGAGTTTTATACCCTACATATTGAAAAACGAGTATTTTTTCACCTTTAAAATCATTGGGAATGATGATTGAAAAATTACCTTTTTCGTTGCTTGCCACAGAAATATTGCTGTTTTTGATATAGATAGTAACAAAAGGTAGTGGTTTTTTTTGTTCGTCTAATATTTGTCCATCAATTTGTGTTTGTGCTTTTAATAAAAAAGAAAAGAATAAAAAAGAGAAGATAAAAAATGATAGTTTCATAATGAAAATAAAAAAATAAAACACTATATTAAAATAAAAAGTACAAAGGTATGATTTTTTTATTTTTGATGAAAGTTTATTGATAAAAAAATATTTTTTATTTACTTTTATTTTTATGGTAGTAAAATTATTTTGGTTTTGTGAGAGAAAAAAATAAGATAAAATTCATTTATTTTTGAACAATTTTTACGGAATAAGTGTTAATTTATCATAAAAAGAAGTGATTTTTTTGCTTATTAATATTTTAATCTTTAATTTTACAAACTTTTTAAAATTTATAAATATTTTTTATTTTATAATCCTTAATTTTTTAATTGTATGACAAAAACTAATAACTTTATTAAGCTTGTCCGAAAAGAATTTGCTTTATTAGTGGTTGCCTTGTGCGGTTTAGCAATAAATCTTCAAGCCCAAGTCAATCTTACAGCAATCGGGGCATCTTATACACAAAATTTTAATGCTGGTACGAGCTTCGCTACCATAAATTTCACTACTGTAAACTCAAACCCCGAAACTCCTGCACCCACAGATGCTGGTTCAGGTGCGTGGGCAGTTAGATCTATTCCTTTTGGTGGCACTGCTAATGCCGCAAGAGGGGGTACAGGAAACGCAGCAATGTATGGCTATAGTGGAACTCTTCCAGGAAATGACTGGATGTTTACGCCGGCTTTTACTTTAGCAGCAGGCAAACCCTACAAATTTTCTTACTTTTACAGAAATTCTGGGGGTACAGGTGCTGATTTTTATCCTGAGAAAATGAGAGTAATGGTAACAAGTACTAATACTGCAGCAGGATCTGTAGCAGGAGTACCAGGTGTAGATCAACAAAAAGATTATCCACAAGTTCAGACTGCGGCGTATTTAAAAGATAGTATTTCATTTACTCCAACAACAGACGGGACTTTTTATTTAGCTTTTCAAGCCTACAGTGATGCCGATCAATTCTTCCTTGCTATTGATGATATTTTAGTAGAAAATATGGAAACTATTACCAATGACATTTCTGTAACTGCAATTGTTAGTGCTGCTGCTACTCCAACAAATTGTACTTCTTATTCAGCTGCTACACAATTTACAATTACTGTTGCTAACTTAGGGGTTAATGCTCAAACTAACTTTCCTGTCAATTGGACAGTCGTCAGAGGGGCTACACCTGTAGCTAGTGGTGCGGAAACTATAGCTGCTTTAGCAGCAGGTGCTACAACTACATTTAATATAACAGCTAATACAACTACAGCAGGAACTTACGCTATTACTGGAACTGCAGCACTTGTAGGTGATGTACGAGCAGGTAATAACGCAAGGACAGTAACCTTAGTCAATGCTTCTACAGATTTGACGGCTGAGGGCTCGTCTTATGCACAAGGCTTTGAAATAGCTACAAGCTTAGCGGCTATTGGTTGGTCTGCTAACGATGTGAATACTGATAATCTTACTTGGGGACCATTTAATAATGCTACGTTTGCTCGTACAGGTTCAAGATTCGCGATTTGTTTCCGTAGTAATACTCAAGCAAGCAATGATTGGTTATTTACTAACTGCTTTACCTTAACTGGTGGAAAAACATATAGATTAACTTTTTGGAGACGTACAAATGGTACTAAGACTGAAAATTTAAAAGTATTTTTGGCAAATGGAACAGCCACACCAGCAACTGCCACAACGCAATTAGGTGCTGATATTGACTTTACAGGAACTACTTATGCGTTAGAAACAAGGGATTTTACACCAACAACGACGGGTACTTATCATATTGGATTTCAACAAACAAGTGTTTCTAACGCACCTGATCCAAATGGCGAAAACGGTATCATGATGGATGATGTTACTTTACTACACGTACCTACTACAGATGTTGCAGTTACTTCTATTACTACTGCAGCTACTCCAAGTAATTGTTCTACTTTTACAACTGCTACTCAATTCACAATAACTGTAAGAAATGAAGGTACTGCAGCAGTTACAAATGTTCCTATTGATTGGGTTGTAAGAAGAGGTACAACTAATGTAAGTAGTGGAACACAAACTATAGCAACTATGGCTCCAGGCGAAACAACTACTTTTAATGTAACAGCTGACTTATCTACTCCTGGTTCTTATGTAGTAAATGCAAGTAATGTGTTAGTAGGAGATGGGCTTACTTCAAATAACCTCGCTACTTTCACTATCTTAAATCCGTTAGTAACATTAAATGCAGCAGGTCAAAGTTATACACAAGGATTTGAAACGCCTGGAACCTTAGCGGCTATTGGTTGGTCTGCTAATGATGCAAATACTGATAATCTTACTTGGCGAACTTTCGATGGTGGTGCACGTACAGGTACAAGAATTGCAGTTTGTTTCCGTAGTAATACACAAGCAAGTAATGATTGGTTAATTACTAATTGTTTTAATTTGACAGCAGGTATTAGATATCGTGTTTCTTTTTGGGCATCTGCTAATGGTGGAAAAGAAGAAACTTTGAAAGTATATCAAGGAACTTCTACTAACGTAGCGAATATGACACAATTAGGTGCAGATATAGTATTTAACACAGGTTATACCAAAAGAACAGTAGAATTTACTCCAACAACTACAGGTATTTATCATTTTGGTATACAACAAACAAGCCCATCTAATGCTCCAGAAGGAAATGGTGCTAACGGTGTACTATTTGATGACTTTGAAATAGTAGCTATTGGTAATGACTTAAATGTAAAAAGCATTACAAGTACAGCAACAACAAATGCTTGTGGTGGATTTACAGCAACTACTCCAATCGTAGTAACTTTATCAAATACAGGAGTAAATACTATGCCTATTCCAAGTATCAGTTATGAAGTAAGAGATGCCGCAAATGCGATAATTACTGGACCTACTACTGTAACTCCTACATCTGGCACGATTGCAGCAGGCGCAGAAACTACGCTAAATTTTACAGTAGATATGTCTTTACCAAGAGGATACAGAGTAATAGCTTCTATTACCCCAGCAAATGGTGATAATGATGCCTCAAATGATGTTTTATCTGCAACGTTTATAAATGGATATAGAGATTTAAGTGCTGATAATGCTGTTTATTCAGAAAATTTTGACATTCCTCTTAATTTATCTTGGGCTACACTTAACCAAGGAGCAACAGGCTCAAGTAATTGGGGAGTTGGTGCTAATGCCACATTAGCGGCAAGTGGTGCAAATTATTTCTTTATTCCTACTAACATAACAGTAGCTAATAATGCTTCTTTGTTTTCACCTTGTTTAAATTTAGCAGTAGGTAAAGTATATTCATTTGGTTTTAAATACCGTACAAATGCGGGCAATGAAAAACTAAGAGTGTTGTTAGTCAATGGGACAACTGCAGCAGCTATTACAGCAGGTACAGTCATTAGAGATTATCCAATCTTAAACAGTAACGGTAGTTATACTACTGCTCCTAATGAAAATTTTATCGTACCTACAACGGGTACTTATTATATTGTATTACAAGGATACAGTGATTTGCAACCTGCCGCAAGTGTAGGTTCAATAAGAATTGATGATGTAGTAATTACAAATACAGGTCCATTACAACCACCTGCTGCCCCTGCTACATTGACTGCTACTGCTGCACCTCTACAAGTAGATTTATCTTGGACTGCCTCTACAAGCACAGGCGTTACTGCTCCTACGAGTTATAGAGTAGATTTTAGTACAACAGATGCCAACACAGGTTTTACTTCATTACCTGTGGTAAATGCACCTGCTACTACTTTCTCTCATTTGAATTTGACAGCGGGAACAGTTTATTTTTATCGTGTCTATGCAACAAATTCAGCAGGTACTTCTACGCTTTTTGCGGCAGGAAGTGCAACTCCAGCAATATTGGCTGCTCCAACTAATTTAGTGATTGCAACACAAACAACAGCAAATGCTTTAACTTTAAATTGGACTGCTTCTCCAACAGCAACAGGTTATGATATAGAAAGAGCAACTGTTACAGGAGGTACACCTGGTGCCTATACTTCAGTAGGAACACCATCAAATACTTCATTTAACAATACAGGTTTGGTTACAGGTACTGTTTATGCTTACAGAGTACGTGCTTCAAAAGGTACTCCTTTGCAATATTCTGCTTATTCTAACGTGGTTACTTCTGCTGCTGTGCTTGAGTTAGACCAAACTGCGTTTGGAAAACAAATTGTAGTAAGTCCTAATCCAACTGATGGTAATTTTAAAGTAGATATGCGTAATGTAAAACCTAATCGTGTAACATTTATTATTACTGATTTGAATGGTAAAGAAGTACATCGTTCTGTAGGTGAAAACGAAGATAGTTTTGATTTCAATGTAACAGGCGTATCAAAAGGTACTTATTTATTATATATCAATGCTGATAAAGGACAAAGTGTCAAAAAAGTAGTGATTAAATAATGAATATTTGTTATTCATAGAAATATATATTCAAAAACTTAGTGATTTTTTCACTAAGTTTTTTTTGTTTTTATTTATCTTTATGAAATATCTTATTTATATTTGCATTCAAAAATACTTTTACTATTGTCTTATTCTTCCAATTAAAATGTTCTATTTTCTTAAAACAATTATTTTTAGTTTTTTATCTTTGATAAATAATGAAGATAACACTCCTAAAAAAAATATTATCACCCAACAAAATAATACGCTTTCTATCGATAAAAAAGTAGATAGTTTGTATCAATCTTTGACTTTACGACAAAAAATAGGACAGTTATTTATGGTCAGAGCCTATAGCGACCAAAAAAATGAAAAAAATAAAGAAATATTATCTTGGATAAAAAAATATAATATTGGTGGAATTTGTTTTTTTCAAGGGAGTCCAACAAGGCAAGTTAAAGTGAATAATTTATTCCAAAAAAATACAAAAACCCCTCTTTTTATTGCTATTGATGGCGAATGGGGCCTGGGAATGAGGCTCGATAGCACATTGAGTTATCCGCGTGCAATGACATTGGGAGCAATTCGAAATGATACTTTGATTAGAGAAATGGGAAGACAAATTGCAGAACAATGCAAAATAATGGGTATTCATATCAATTTTGCGCCTGTTGCTGATGTCAATAATAATGCAGAAAATCCAGTTATTGCAGATAGAAGTTTTGGAGAAACCACAGCATTAGTCAATCAAAAATCGTTGGCATATATGGAAGGTATGCAAGAAAAAGGTTTGATTGCCACAGCAAAACATTTTCCAGGACATGGTGATACGGATACAGATTCACACGAATTGTTGCCTGTTATCAAAAAAACAAATGAAACTTTAGAAAATTTAGAACTTAAACCTTTTCAAAATTTGATTGATAACAAAATCAAAGCGGTAATGATTGCACATCTCAAAATTCCTGCATGGGATACATTGCCTACGAGTTTATCCAAAAAGGTAATTACTGATATTTTGCAAGACAAACTTAATTTTCAAGGATTGGTTTTTACTGATGCTTTAGAAATGAAAGGAATAGCAGGTTATTTACCAAACGGAGCATTAGAATTGCAAGCATTACAAGCAGGAGTTGATGTTCTTTTGATTGCCGCAGATATTCCAAAAGCAGTTGTATATTTGGAAAATGCTTATAAAAAAGGTGTTTTTACAGAAGAATTATTAGCAAAAAAAGTAAAAAAAATATTGAAGGCAAAGTTGGAAGCACAATTATTTACCAAAAAAATAATAGAAAAATTTGATACAAAACAACTTCACAAACCTGAATATTATGCTTTGATACAAAAATTATTCAAATCTTCAATTACATTAGTTAAAAATCAAGACAATTTTTTGCCTTTACAGATGCCTTATCCTTATCCGATTGCTTCTTTGTCTTTTAATACAAATCAAAAAACAAATTGGCAGAAAGAAATGGAATTATATGGTAATATTACACATTTTAATATTCCTCAAAAAGCCAATTTACAACAATTAGATAGTTTTTTTGTAGCAATAAAAAAATTCCCCTTGGTAATTGTTGGTATCAATGGTATGAATAGAAGACGAAAAGAAAATTATAATCTTTCATCTATTCAAAAAGATTTTATTGAAAAATTAAGTAAAATTAGTAATACTTGTATCTCTTTCTTTGGTTCTCCTTACAGCCTTTCATTGAATAAAAACAGCACTGATAAGTCAATTATTTGTGCTTATGAAGATAATATTTATACACAAAGAGCAATGATTCAAAGTATTTTTGGAGCAGGAAAAATAGAAGGTAAATTACCTATTTCGGTCAATCAATTTTTAGAAGGCACAGGTTTGACACTTCTTCAAAAAGAAAATTATATTGCTTCACAACACTCCTCTACTTCTATGATTAGTCCTGATAGTTTGGCAAAAATAGATATAATGGTAAATAAGGCTTTAAAACAAAAACTTTTTTCGGGAGGACAGATTACAATTATTCATCAAAATAAAATTATTTTTGAAAAAAACTATGGAAAAACTGCTTTTAAAAATAAATTTAATCCGCAAAATACCACTGAAAATCATCTTTTTGATGTTGCCTCACTTACAAAAGTATTGGCTACATTGCCCGCTGTGATGTATCTCTATGAAAAAGGAAAAATTGACATCGAACAAAAAGCCTCTTTTTATATAGATGATTTAAAAAATACAAACAAAGAAGATATTACTATCAAAGAATTATTAACGCATCAAAGTGGCTTAGAACCTTATCAACCGCATTATATAAAAACTTTGTTGAACAAAAAACCAAATCCAAAATGGTATCAAAATAAAAAAAGCAATGATTTTTCAATTGCAGTTGCTGAAAATTTGTTCGCAAAAAATGGCTTAAAAGATAGTTTATGGACTTGGACACTGAATTGTAAAAGAACACCAAGAGAAAAAAATGGATTGAATAAGTATGAATACAGTGATATTAATTTTTATTTATTGAAAAAAATTTGTGATAAATTATTAGAAAAACCTTCTGAAATTTTCGTTGATGAATATTTGTATCAACCACTTGGACTGCAAAAAACAACTTTTAATCCTTTACAAAAATTTAATAAAAATAGTATAGCATTGACAGAAACCGATAATTACTTTAGAATGCAAACCATTCAAGGCTACGTACACGACCCAGGTGCGGCGATGCACGGAGGCGTTGCGGGACATGCAGGGCTTTTTAGTACTGCAACAGAAGTGGCAATTTTAATGGACGTTTTTTTACAAAATGGAAAATATGGTAATAAAGTTTTTTTTCAACCTTCAACCATTCAAACATTCATAAAACCACATTTTGAAGGGAATAGACGCGGTTTGGGTTGGGATAGAATAGATAAAGTCAATATTGGATACATTCCAAATCGTGCTTCTGAACTATCTTTTGGACATTCAGGTTTTACGGGCTGTGTGGCGTGGGCAGATATGAAAAAAGAATTAGTTTTTGTTTTTTTATCTAATCGAGTCCATCCGCAAGTCCGAAAAGATGATAAATTTGTCAAAGAACATTTCAGAAGAAAGTTAATGAATTTGATTTTTTGAAGTATTACATTTATAAAAATAATAATCTATTCACTATTTAAAATTAAATATAATTATGTGGTTCAAAATGTTTATTTTTAGTATTTTTTTATTACAAAATACAATTACAGATTTTGATTCTTTATGGAATGCCTTGCAAAAAAAACACAAAAAAGGGCATTATAAAAGTGTAACATTTACCCAAAAAAATACACATTTTAACGAAAAAGATAGCATTATTGGGCGTTCTACTTGGAAAGAATATATTGAATTTCCAAATAAATTTAGGATAGATATGGATAGTACTTTAGAAAATATCGTTTTATTTAGAAATGACAGTGTTTATCAAGTCAGAAACGGAAAATTGAGAAAAGGTGATGCATACTTTCATGATTTTTTGGCTTGGAATGGTGGTATTTTTTTTATTGATAAAGAATATGCACGCAAAAACTTTAAAAATGCAGGTTATGACCTCACCAAATTTTATACTACTACTTGGGAAAATAGAAAAGTCTATGTTTTGGGTGCGTCTGAGAATGATTATAAAACGCCACAGGTTTGGTTTGATGCTGAAAATCTCTATGTTGTAAGAGTTTTTTCGAATCAAGGTGCAAGAATAATGGAATTACAATTTAAAAAACATAAAAAAGTAAATAAAAATTCTTGGATAGAAACAGAGGTTTTGGTGTTTTCACAAGGAAAAATCATTCAAACAGAAGAATATTTTGATATTCAGGCAAGTAAAAAAAATCTACCAAAAGAAATTTTCGAATTGAAAAAAAAATAAATCTAAAAAATTTGTACTTTTCAAAAATATAGACTACCTTTGTAAAAAATGACTGATAGTTAGTAAATAAACACTCAGTTCAGTTAAAATCAATTTTTTCAAAAGTATGAAGAAAATAAATGCTATTATTAAAGGAGTGGGTGGGTATGTCCCTGATTATATTTTAACAAATAAAGAATTAGAAACAATCGTTGATACATCAAGTGATTGGATTTTAGAGCGTACAGGCATAGAAGAAAGGCGGATTTTGAAGGGAGAGGGTTTGGGTTCATCTTTTATGGGAACAAAAGCAGTACAAGAGTTATTAGCAAAAACCAATACAAATCCTTTGGATATTGATTTATTGATTTGTTCGACAACTACTCCAGATTTTATTTTTCCTGCTACTGCCAATTTAATTTCTGATGATATTGGTGCTAAAAATGCTTTTAGCTTTGATATGCAAGCTGCTTGTTCTGGTTTTTTGTATGCAATGACAGTTGGAAGTCAGTTCATTGAAACAGGAAGATATAAAAAAGTAGTAGTGGTGGGAGCAGATAAAATGTCTTCGATTGTAGATTATACAGACCGAACTACTTGTATTATTTTTGGTGATGGTGCAGCAGCAGTTTTGTTAGAACCTGATATGAGTGATGAAGGTTTAGGGTTTCAAGATGCTTTTTTAAAAGTTGATGGGTCGGGTTGGAAACATTTGCACCAAAAAGCAGGAGGAAGCCGAAGACCACCTTCTGTCGAGAGTGTCCAAAATCGTGAGCATTTTGTTTATCAAGAAGGACAACCTGTTTTTAAAAATGCAGTTACAAAAATGGCTGATGCGGCGGCATTAGTGATGGAACGTAATCATTTGAAGGGAGATGATGTTGCTTTTTTAGTGCCACATCAAGCCAACAAACGCATTATAGATGCAACGGCTAATCGTATGGGTGTAGGGCATGAAAAAGTAATGCTCAATATTCAAAAATATGGCAATACAACTAATGCTACTTTGGGTTTGTGCCTCAAAGATTATGAAAGTCGTTTGAAAAAAGGCGATAATATTATTTTTGCAGCGTTTGGAGGTGGTTTTACTTGGGGTGCAACTTATTGGAAATGGGCTTATGATGGTGATAAAGTAAAATAATTTATTAAAAAATATAAAAAAGTATGGTACTCGGACAATTTTAGTGGAATTTCCAATTCACAGGGTATAAAACCCTGTTTTATGGATTTTAATGCTATATTTTTCAGTAAAATAGGGTTTTATACCCTATTTTCACTAAAATTGTCAGA
>RDZP01000150.1 GCA_004294005.1 Cytophagia bacterium | reverse complement strand
TCCCAATATGAGTTTATATGTTTGGACAAGGAATGGCGTAGCAATTGGTGGCAATACTCAAACTATTAGTGTGAATACATCAGGTACGTACAAGGTTGATGTAACACAAGGCACTTGTACTGCCTCTTCTCAAATGGTATTAACAGTCAATCCAATTCCTACGCCAAGCATTACAACTGTTTTTAATCCTACTTATTGTACTTCTGATGCCTCTTTTTTGTTGGTAGGTACACCCGCAGGAGGTTCATTTACTATCAATGGAGTAAGTGCTACTACGTTTAATCCTCCTGTTTTAGGTGTTGGAAGTTATACTATTGTGTATAGTTTGACGCAAAATAATTGTACGAATACAAGAACTATCAATAATATTCAAGTCAATAATTGTATTGTAAAACAACTATTTATTCCAGATTTATTTTCGCCTAATCAAGATGGAAAAAACGATAAATTTTTGGTAGAAGGTGAGCCTATTGCTGATTTTCAAATCAAAATATTTACACGATTTGGAAATATAGTGTATGAATCAAATAGTTTTGATGAAGCAAGTACAGTGGGTTGGGACGGGAATTTTAAAGGACAACCACAACCCGCAGGTGTCTATATGTGGCAAATTAGCGGTAGAAACGTAAGTTATAAAAATAAAACCTCTGGAAATTTATCTTTGATTAGATGAAAATAATTGATGCAAGCGTGGACGCTTGCACTAATTACTATCTTGTGCAAGCGTCCACGCTTGCACCAATTATTATCTTGTGCAAGTGTCCACGCTTTCACCAATTATTTTATGTATGAAAAATGAACTTGAGCCTTTGGCGCTTACCCCCGAATTGTTGGCAAAATTACAAGAGTTGAGAGATAAATATAGTCTTACAGGACAAGATTTGATTTCTAATCTCGAAGGACTTTTGTATGCTAATTATCTTAAATATTGGGATTATATTCACTTAGATACTTTATTAAGTTTACAAAATCCAAGAACTGATTTTGCTGATGAGAAGATTTTTATTACTTATCATCAAATTACAGAACTTTATTTTAAACTAATTTTATGGGAATTAGAACAAATAGCGAATCATTCCGCGATTACTACAAAATTTTATATCGATAGAATTAAAAGAATTGAAAGATATTTACAAAATTTAATTTTTTCTTTTGATATTATGGTAGAGGGAATGGAATATGAACAATTTAGACAATTTAGAATGTCTTTATTGCCTTCAAGTGGTTTTCAATCCGCACAATTTCGAAAAATAGAAATTTGTATGACTGACTTTGCCCATTTACTTACCCCTGAAAATTATGAAAAGGCAGCTTTTGCTGCACCTATTGATGATATTTTTGATTTTCTGTATTGGAAACAGGGAGCAAGCGACCAAAAAACCAGTAAAGAAACAATCACTTCTATTCATTTTCAACAAAAATACAGACAAGATTTTGTAGAATTGGCAGAAAATTATAGACAAAAAAATCTTTGGCAATTATTCTTAGAATTGGATAGACCAAAAGAAGCAATAGAATCACTGAAAACTATTGATACTTTGATGAATATCGAATGGCGTTTGGCACATTTTAAATCAGCAGTAAAATACCTTAAAAATACAAAAGGAGAAGCAACAGAAGCAACAGGTGGCACAAATTGGCAAAAATATCTCCCTCCAAGATTTCAAAAAATAATCTTTTATCCTGAGTTATGGACAAATCAAGAGAAGGAAAATTGGGGAAAAAATTGGGTCGAAAAAGTAATCAATAAAAATCAATAAAAAAATGAAACTAATTAAAAAAATTGGATTTTTAGGGGCATTTATTGTCCCATTTTTAGTAGTCATAGGTTATTATGGCGGAGGCTTTTGGAATTTTTCAGCATTCTTTTTTGCATATATCTTTGTTCCTATTTGTGATGAAATCATTGGTAGAGATAAAAGCAATGTAAGTGCAGCGAATTATGAAGCTACCTTAGAAAATAAGTATTTTGAAATATTGGTGCATAGTTTGGTCTATGTGCAGTTAGGCATTGTTATTTGGGCATTGTGTATGTTGGCTTGGTATCCTTTGTCTTGGGTGGCGTATATTGGTTTTTTGTTGAGTATCATGAGTTTTACGAGTAATGGCATTAATATCGCCCACGAATTAGGACACAAAAAATCATACATTGCAAGATTTAATGCTAAATTAAATTTGATGACTACTTGTTATATGCACTTTTATGTAGAGCATAATCGCGGGCATCACGTACACGTAGCCACGCCTTTAGACCCAGCGACAAGCAAAAAAAATCAAACTTTTTATGCTTTTTGGGTACAAACTGTTTTTGGTAGTTTTAAGAGTGCTTGGAAAATAGAAAAGGAAAGATTAGCAAAAAAAAATATTCCTTTTTATTCTATTGTTGAAAACGAAATGTTGAGAGCAATTCTTTTTCCTTTGTTATTTATATCGATTATTACTTTGGTATTGAGTTTTCAAATGAATTATTTTGTTTATATTGTGCCTTTGTTCTTTTTTTTACAAAGTGTGATGGCATTTTCTTCGTTAGAAGCCGTTAATTATATTGAACATTATGGCATGACAAGACGAGAAATTGCTTCCAATAAATATGAAAGAGTAAATCCGTTACATTCTTGGAATTCGAGTCATTTGATTAGTAATTTGATGTTACTTCAATTACAAAGACATTCAGACCATCATGCTTATGCGTCGCGTCCTTATCAAGTTTTAAGACATTTTGACGAAAGTCCTCAACTGCCTTTTGGTTATCCTGTGATGATAATGATTGCACTTGTTCCGCCGTTATGGTTTAAGATTATGAATAAAAAATTAGAAAATTGGCAAAAATTAGCCATTGATGAAGTGCAAATTAGACATTCTATCGAAAGTACAGTTTAAAAAAATGGAAAATAATTTAGAAAATAATGTTCAAAATACAGCACCTAAAAATAAATTAAAGTTAGAATGGGTAGTTTCTTTTTTCTCTTTGTTTATTAGTGTTTCTTCCTTTGTTTTTATTGCAATTCAAACCAATATTATGCAATCACAACAAAAAGCGTCTGTTTGGGCATATTTAGAAATTCATAGGAGTATTTCATCAGAAGGTTTTTCATTAGAAATACAAAATAAAGGCGTTGGACCTGCGATTATTAAAAAAGTAAGTTATATTTATAAAAAAAAACAATATGATGATTTTGTAAAATTAGCAAAGGACATTATTGTAGATAAAAATTTTAATTATACTATTTTTACAACTAATCCAATCAATAAAAAAGTACTTTCTCAAACCGAAAAAATACGTATTTTTTCAGTAAAAGAAATGAAATTTGCGGCGATATTAGTAAAGTCAGATTTTAAATGTCAGGTTACTTATGAAACAATTTATGGTGATAGTGCTATATGTGAATTAGGTGGAGATGATTAAGAAAAATTTATAGCAAAGAAAAGAGAGAAAATGCAAAAATTGCTTTGTTTTTCTCTCTTTTTTTGTTCTTTAATTTATTTTGATAGCTTAAAATTATTCTATCTTTGTAAGCTTTTCATTTTATTTCTTTGCCATTTATCTATTAAAAGATAAATATTTTATTGGTTTAAAAACTCTCTCCATGTTGGCTCAAATCTAATCCTAATTGCTCTTGCTCAGGTGTTACACGTATTTTTAAGACGCTATTGACCAAAAAATACAAAGCAAAAGAACCTGCAAACGAAAAAATTACTACTATCAAAAGTGCTAAAAGATGATAAAAAAACAAGGTTGTACCGCCATACAAAAGTCCATTTGCTCCCGCAGGATTGATTGCCTTAGATGAAAAAACAGCAGTTGCCAACATACCAAACATTCCACCTACACCATGACAAGGAAATACGTCTAAAGTATCATCTAAGTTGGATTTGTTTTTGAAATGAACAACTAAATTGCTGATAATACTCGCAAAAGTGCCTATAAAAATACTTGCTCCGATACTCACAAAACCCGCTGCAGGCGTAATCGCCACCAAACCAACCACTGCACCTATACACGCACCCATAGCCGAAGGCTTACGACCTTGCAAAGCATCAAAAAATACCCAAGAAATTGCTGCGGAAGCAGAGGCGGTATTCGTGGTTGCAAAAGCCAAAATAGCCAAAGGTGAAGCACTCAAAGCTGAACCTGCATTGAAACCAAACCAACCAAACCACAACATTCCCGTACCCAAAAGCACAAAAGGAATATTAGCAGGTGTATGCACTTGATTTTCTAAATGACTTTGTCGTCTTCTTAAAAAAATTGCACCCGCCAAAGCCGCACAGCCCGCAGATAAATGCACCACAGTACCACCCGCAAAATCTAAAACGCCCATTTTACGCAAAAAACCCTCAGGATGCCAAGTCCAATGTGCCAATGGTGCATAAATAAATATGCAAAATAAAACCATAAACAACAAATAAGCCGAAAAACGAACTCGCTCCGCAAAAGAGCCTGTAATCAAAGCAGGCGTTATGATGGCAAATTTCAATTGAAACATCGCAAAAAGTAGCAAGGGAATAGTAGGCGAAAGATTAGCGTCTGTTTTTGCACCTACATTTTGAAACATAAAATAAGTCATTGGGTTTCCAATCAATCCACCTATACTTTCTCCAAATGCCAAACTAAATCCAAAAACTACCCAAATAATACTTATCACCCCCATAGCAATAAAACTTTGCAACATAGTGGAAATCAAACTTTTTGAAGCAACCATTCCCCCATAAAAAAAAGCCAATCCCGGAGTCATCAATAGTACTAAACCCGTTGCAGTAAGCATCCAAGCCATATCAGCAGGAATTATTTTGTCATCTGCGACAAATATTTTAGTATCAATCGGTAAAAATGCCCCCCAAATACTTACCAATAACAGCAACGCAAAGGGAATTATCCAAAATGCTTTCTTTTTTGAAACATTTTGAGGTAGTAGGTCTAAATTTTTAGTCGATAAGTTAGCGTTTTTCATCATTTTTTATGCAGTTTATTTTTATTATTTTAAAATCATTTACTTTCATACTTAAATTATATAAAACATTGAAAATCAATTATATAGTTTATCAAATTTTAATTCAATTATTTATATTTTTTTACTGGTTTCCACCAAAATACTACTTTGATTGGCAATGTTTTCAAGGTATTTGAGAGGTACATATTTTTTGAATAGTTCTTTTTCTACTTCCCAATTTTTTAAAATTTCATCACACAAAATACTTCTTGTTTCGTGGTAATAATCCAACAAAATATTTTTTAAATCTTCCAAAATAGATTCATCAATTTCTATTTCAGTGATATATTCTTGGTTGATGGTTGCAGGGTTGGGTTGGTACAAAAAAAGTTCGCCACCTGTCATACCACTTCCTACATTATAAGAAGTTTTGCCCAAAATAATTACCTTACCACGTGTCATATACTCACAAGCGTGCAAACCTACGCCTTCCACAACTGCCAAAGCACCACTATTTCGGACAGCAAATCTGTCTCCTGCTTTTCCATTCACGTATAAAGTACCATTGATAGCACCATACAAAGCACAATTTCCTATGATTACGTTTTCGTGTGCTTTAAAATAAGTATTTTTGGGTGGAATGATGAGCATTTTGCCTCCTGACATAGATTTTGCGACAGAGTCATTTGCCTCTCCCTCCAATTTGATGTGCATTCCTTTTGTCATAAAAGCTCCAAAACCTTGTCCTGCACTTCCTTTGAAAGTGATTTCTATTTTTTGGGTAAAAGTAGGCAATGTTGTATTTTTTTGAATAATTTTTTGATGTTCTTTCCAAGCAATTTTCCCCGCTAAAGTAGCCAATATTGCTCTATCTGTATTTTTGATAGGATAATCCAAGACGATATTTTTGTTTTCCTCTAAAGCTTTTTGGGTATCTTGTAAGATTTTTTTGTTGAGTTGTGCTAATTTTTCATCAAAAATATTTTTATTTTCTCTATTTTTGATTGTCAAATCGTTATTTTTTGGCAAATAATAACCAAATTCTTTGAGAATAAAATCGAGTCGAATATTTTTGTTTTGAATCAAGTTTTGATGTGCTGTATCTATTTCCAACAAATCCGTTCTGCCTTTCAATTCTTCCAAAGTATTTATTCCTAAAAATGCTAACTTAGTTTGAATATCTTTTGCCAAATATTTTAAAATTTTGACGATATGCCATTCATTGCCTTGATATTTTGCTTTAAATTTTTCGTTATGTGTAGCAATTCCTGTTGGACAAGTATTTTTTTCACAAATTCTTGCCATAATACAGCCCTGTGCAATTAGCAAAAGTTTACCAAATTCAAAATTATCAGCACCCAATATTGCCGCAATAATAATATCTTTGCCTGTATGCAATCCGCCATCTGTTCGGAGCATTACATTTTGTCTTATTTTATTGTCTATCAATGCTTTGTGTGCTTCCCACAATCCAAATTCCCAAGGAATACCTGCGTGTTTCATAGAAGATAAAGTGGCAGCACCTGTGCCTCCATCTGAACCTGAAATATGAATAATATCCGCTCCTGCTTTTGCTACACCTACAGCAATTGTCCCAATTCCTGCCCCTGCGACAAGTTTTACATTTATTTTTGCATAAGGATTGATTTGTTTGAGTTGATAAATGAGTTCTTTTAGGTCTTCAATACTATAAATATCGTGCAAAGGTGGCGGTGAAATCAAATCTACATGAGTAAGCGAATGTCTTGCTTTGGCAATTTGTGCATCTACTTTCACTGCCATAAGTTGCCCGCCTTCTCCCGGTTTTGCTCCTTGTGCTACTTTTATTTGGTATTCATTACTTGAGATGAGATAAAGAGCATCTACACCAAAACGCCCCGATGCCACTTGTTTGATAGTTGCACTGATGCCTTCAGAATAATAATAAGGATTTTCGCCACCTTCACCACTGTTGCTTCTGCCTCCAATGATTTGCATTGCTTTCAAAATATCTCTTTGTGCTTCTGCTGAAATAGCCCCAAAAGACATTGCACCTGCACCAAAAGTAGCCAAAATAGCCTCTAAACTTTGAATTTCTGTATTTTTATGCTTATTTTTAGATGTTTTGAGTGAAAATAAATGCCTTATGTGAATGGGGTTTTGGCTACTATTGCTTTCTAAATAACTTTGATACAAATCAGGATTGGTCAAATCATAGTTTTTATCTCTGGCTAATTGATGAATAATTTTTGAAATAGAAGCGGTCATCGAGTGTTTTTCTCCTTGCAGACCTCTTGCATGTTCTTTGAAGATATAGGTGTTCCAAAGTTCTTTTTTTTCTGCTTGTTTTTGAGCAAAATTTGATTTTTCAATGATATTATCTACAATTTGAGGCAAACCTATCCCGCTTAGGTAATGTGTGGAACGAACAAAATAGGTATTTGCTAAATCAAAATCCAGACCAATCGTGGTAAAAAGTTGAGAGTTTTCATAACTTCTTACCACAGAAATTCCCATTTTAGACATAATTTTCAATAAACCCGCTTCAAAAGTTTTGATAATATTTCTTTCCATTTGCTCAGGTGATAGACTTTTTAGTTCTTTGTCTTGCTCAAAATAAACCATTTCTAACGCAAAATAAGGACAAACTGCACTCGCTCCATAGCCAATACAGGTTGCTAAATGATGCGTATTTTTGATTTCTGCGGACTCAACTACCATTCCCACACGTAAGCTCACACCTCCCGCATGAAAGGCTTTTTTGCAAGTTCTCAAAGCCAACAAA
>RDZP01000149.1 GCA_004294005.1 Cytophagia bacterium | reverse complement strand
TTTATTTTTCTCTATGGTTACAAGCATTTCAGCCAATAATTGTACTTCTGGATCTTTGTCTGGGATAGAGGGTTTAAATTCTTGAATAAAAAAGTAAGGCTTACGAGGGCTTTTAGTTCCTGATGCTACCATAATATCCACAAAACCTTTTACCTCCACGCCATTTATAGTGCCTGAAAGTGTGGCATCATACCAATCGTGAAATTTGTCTGTAAAAAAATCAACTTGGAGAAAAATAGCACTCAAAAACTTCATTTTTAAGTCCTCCTCCATATAAGAAGATAAATATAAAATATTTTTGGCAATTAGTCTTTCAAAAAATCTAATTTCTTCCTCACTCAACACATAATCATAACCAAACCATTCATCAAATTTTGCATAATTCAACATGGGAGTAAGCGTTACAAGGTTTTCTAAATCTGCATACTTAATCGTAGAGAAGTTATATGATTTTATTTCTTGATTTTCCATATTTTTTAATTTTTACAATACTTAAGTAATGAGAGAATTTTAAAATGTAGTTTTATATTTGCAAAAAAGCACACAGATAACACTGATTTTACAGATTTAAACGGATTTTTTTCATTCTTTTTTATACTTTTATTTTGTACTATTACTAACTATCAATTCGATAATCTAATTTAAACAAAAACAACAAAAAAATATTTTTACTCTATCACTTCCAAAATTATTTTTTCATTTTCAATTTCTATTGTATATTTATCTTTTGTAATGTATTGATTATCAATATTTTTACCATTCCAAAAAAAAGTATCAAAACCAATAGCCGTTTTTATTGCTGTTTGATAAATAATTTTATTATCTTTGTTTTTAATAATAAGATTAACTTTTTCTTTGTTTTTTGGCAAAAAGAACTTAATTTTAATAGATGGTTCATCTATTTCTTCATAATCATATTGTTTTCCCCAATCTTTGTTCCATTTCAAATTTTGAATAGGATATAAAATAATATCCTTTTCTAAATTTTTTGGAGTTAATTCATACAAAGGTTTCAAATCCATCACAAAAATACTTCTTCCATGTGTAGCCAAAACCAACTCTTTTTCGCGTGCCTGAATACACATATCATACGTGGCAACATTAGGAAAATCACCCGTTAAAACCTGCCAATTTTTACCATCATCAATACTTAAATAAGCACCTTCATCTGTTCCACAATATAAAAAACCACTTTTTTCATTGTCTTCTATCAAAATATTGACTGATTCATCAGGTAAATTTCCTTTGATATTTATCCAATTTTCGCCTCTGTCTGTACTTTTATAGATATAAGTTGTAATTTCATCATTTCTATAACCATTCAAAGACAAAAAAACTGTATTTTTATCTGTATTCGAAGCAAACAAACTACTCACCCAGCGTCCTTTTGGAAGACTTTTAATAATTTTCTCCCAATTTTTTCCACCATTTTTTGTTACCCAAACCAATCCATCATCAGTACCAACATATAAAATATTTTTATCCAAAGGTGATTCAGAAAAAGCAGAAATTGTTGAAAAAGGAACATTTCCTTGTGGTAAATCAAGTGTCAAATCATCACTTATTTTTTCCCAATCTTTGCCTTGATTTTTACTTTTTAATACAGCCTGACAACACATATACAAAACATCAGCATTGTGCTTGCTCATCAAAAGTGGCGTTCTCCAATTAAATCTCAAGGTTTTGAGTGTGGGAATATTTTTAGGCGTAATATTTTTGCTTTTACCATTAATACTGCGTGCATAATTCCCAAATTGATAGCCTGAATAATAAATTTTAGCATTTTCGGGGTTTACTTGCACATACATTCCATCGCCCCAACTAATCATTTCCCACGCTTTTGTATCATCAGGAGCAGATTTTGACGAACCTTTGAAAGTGCCGTTGTCTTGCAACCCACCATAAATATTATAAGGTTTTTCATTATCAGTCGTAACGGTATAAAATTGTCCTGCGGGCGTATTATTAAGATGTGAATAAGATTTTCCGCCGTCATAACTCATATAAGCACCACCATCATTGCCTAAAATAAAATGATTTTCATTTTTTGGATTAATCCAAAGTGCGTGATGGTCTGGGTGAACTTTGCTAAATTTTGCGATAGATTTATAGGTCTTTCCGCCATCTATAGATTTTAAAAATGGCACACCAAACAGATAAATATGATTAGCATTAGAAGGATTGATGCGAATTTGTCCAAAATAATAACCATACGTATAAAAAACACCTTCAAGTGCATTTTGATTTATTTTTTTCCAATTTTTACCTGTATTTGTAGAAATATAGACTTCACAACCTTTAATTTTTGCTTCTGTGAATGCTTTGTTTGCGTCTGTTGTTTTTTCTTTTTTCTCCTCTTTTATTTTTTCTTGGTTATCCAATACAATATACAAAATCTCAGGATTTGATTCGCTGATAGCAATTCCCATTCTTCCAACATAACTGCCTTGCGGGAGTTCATTTTGAACTTTTGTCCAGTTTTCGCCGCCATTTTCAGAAAAATAAAGCCCTGAACCTTGTCCACCTTCTTTGAATTGATTTGATTTTCTACTTCTTTCCCAAGCACATGCCCATATTAAATTTGGGTTTTTCGGGTGAATTGCCATATCTATTACTCCTGTACTATCATTGATAAAAAGCGTTTTTTTCCAAGTTTTACCGCCATCTATTGTTTTATAAACGCCTCTTTCTTCATTTTTTGAATACAATGCACCAATAGAAGCCACAAAAGCAATTTTTTCATTGTTAGGATGTGTAATAATTCTACCAATATGTTGTGTATTTTCTAATCCACAAAATTCCCAAGTTTTGCCTGCATTTTCTGATTTATAAACCCCCATTCCTGCATAACTTGAACGACTGCTGTTGTTTTCTCCTGTTCCTACCCAAATAATACTTGGATTCGAAGTAGATAAAGCAATATCACCTACTGTTATTCGAGATTGATTATCAAAAATTGGTACAAAATTTTGTCCGTTATTAGTCGTTTTATAAACACCATTCGATGCATACGCCACATAAAATTCGTTTGTATTGGTAGGATTTACTTCTATATCCACTACGCGCCCACCCATTACAGAAGGGCCTACATTTTGAATTGGATATTTTTTAAACCATGAATTTTTTTGTAATATTTGTTTGTTTTTAACAGCTATTTGTTTTTCTGTTAGGGTAGAAATATTTTGTGCGTTACTATCTATAGCAAAATTAATCAAAATAAAAAAAAGAAAATATTTATACATTTTTTTAATAAGTTAGAATGATAAGAATTAGACTTTTTAAAGTGAGAGACAGAATTGATAAAAAACATTAAAATTTTACGAAAAAAAGGAAAAAAAAATTCGTTTAAATCCGTAAAATCCGCGTTATCCGCGTGCAAAAGCTTCATTCATTTTAAAAACACTATTCGTTATTAAATTAAAAAGAACTGAATTTGAGAACAAAAGTAATAAAAAATATTAAAAACACAAAAAAATATGGCTTTTATATTTTTTAAATCAATGAGTTAGTTGATTAGAAAACATCAGATATATAAAAAATATCCTAAAAAAAATAAAAATAATTATATAATTTTAGTATTCAATCAATAAAATTTAACTTTTTTTTATATCTTTGAGAAAAAAAAACTAATTTTGCAAGGTAATTGCAAACAATCTACTGACATCAAAAAAATAATCTTATCTCTTTTCTTATTTATTTATTATATAGTATGAAAAAAAATCTCTTAACACTTGCTACTTGTTTTACTTTTTGCTTTGTATTTCATTTACAAGCATTTGATTTTAAAAACGAAAATATTGTAACAAAAGATTCCACTCAAAAAGATTCTATTTCTTTCCTTCTGAAAAATTTTATTCCAACACTCGATGTGGATATGATAAAAGATAGATTGGCTTGCGGACAAAGGCAAATCAAACTTACTTATGCACCTGACGTTCAAAAATGGATTAATTTTTATACCGTCAAACAAAGAAACTATACTAAAACTATTTTAGAAAAAAGTACATTTTATTTTCCTATTTTTGAGGAAGCACTAAAAAGAAATAATATGCCTGACGAATTAAAATATTTGTCTATCGTTGAATCTGCTCTCACACCCAATGCGGCTTCTTGGGCGGCGGCGGTAGGTTTGTGGCAGTTTATTCCTTCTACAGGCAAAAGATTTGGATTACATCAAGACGGATTTATAGATGAAAGAATGGACTTATACAAATCTACACAAGCCGCTTGTGATTATCTTAAATATTTATACAACTATTTTGGAGATTGGCAACTTGCTTTGGCAGCTTATAATTGTGGAGAAGGACGTGTGGGATGGGCTGTAAAACAAGCAGGTGGAAAAGGAGCAGACTTTTGGAAAATTTATAATTTCTTACCTCTTGAAACACGCGGTTATGTACCTGCATTTATAGGTGTAACTTATGCGATGACTTATCACAAAGAACATTTTATTTTTGCTGAAAATGAAATGACTTTTATTCCTTCTGATACAATTCATGTCAATCAATTTGTAAGTTTAGACGAATTTGCCAAACAAATTGAAGTACCAAAAGAAGAATTAGAAAAATTAAATCCACATTTAAAAAGAAAAGCGGTACCTGCGTATTCTAAAAATTATCCAATTCGTTATCCATCTCGTAAAAAAGAACACTTGGCTTCTAATCGTCATGCTATTTTACAAGCTTCATCAAGAGCAAGCCGTAAAGATTTGCCTTATACATTTTATCAAAAAAATACGCCAACCAATACAACAGAACCAAAAAAAGTTAAAACTGTTGATAATAATAATAATACCATTGCAACGACTACAAAAGACAAGGTCAAAATTACACACAAAGTTGTTTATGGAGAATCTTTGGGCTTGATTGCAATGAAATATGGTATCAATACGACTAATTTATCCATTTGGAATAATTTGAATACGGGTATTATTCATCCTAATCAACATTTAGATGTATGGGTTGCACCTACTTCTGAACAAGCAAAATTAGCACAAAATACGCAAAAAACTGCACCAACGGTTGCGTCATTACCTACTTCTCCGAATACAAAAAAATTACATACGATTCAATATGGTGATAATTTATGGGATATTTCTCGTAAATACAATGTTACGATTGAATCTTTGAAAAAAGAGAATAATATTACAGATAGAACAATGTTGGCACCAGGACAAAAAATTACTGTTCCTTCAAAATAATTGATAGGAACAAAATTAAAAAAACAGAGCATTTTTGAGGTTTTTATCTCAAAAATGCCCTGTTTTTTTACATTATTATTCTTTTTTAAAATAATTGATAAAAAGCCAAACAAATAATGATGATGAAATGGCGGAATAGGCACTTACCCAAATAGGATATTTTGCGTGTATAGTTATCGTAAGAAGCCAAAAATGAATAATAGTAAGTAAAATTAAAATAAATAAAAATTTTTTATTTTTCATGTTTTTTTTAAATATGCACTTATAACTATTGTCGGCAATAAAATGTTTTACTTTAATTAATAGATATAATTTTAGTTAAAGACAGAGATTTAGATTTTAGTATAATTTTCAACAATTATTTTTGACTTACCTCTTGTTTATTTTATTTTTTATTCTTTTCTTATTTATTTTATTTGCATTTTTTTTAAAAATTGATTATTTTTGCAAATCAAAATTTTTTTAGAAAATTGATTATGAACGAATCAGAAATTCAGAACATCAAACAGAGATTTGGTATTATTGGTAATTCACCTTTATTGAACAATGCAATTTTGAGGGCTGTGCAAGTTGCTCCAACAGATATGAGCGTATTAATTACAGGTGAAAGTGGTACGGGAAAAGAGTCTTTTTCTAAAATAATACACCAATTAAGCAGCCGAAAACACGCTCAATTTATTGCTATTAATTGTGGTGCTGTGCCACAAGGAACTATTTATTCTGAATTATTTGGACACGAAAAAGGCTCATACACAGGCGCAAGTGCTACTGATGCACGCAAAGGCTATTTTGAAACAGCAGATGGTGGAACAATTTTTTTAGATGAAATTGGAGAAATGAATGGAGATACACAAGCAATGCTTTTAAGAGTTTTGGAAAATGGTGAATTTATCAGAATGGGAAGTTCCAAACCTTTAAAAACCAATGTAAGAGTAGTCGCCGCTACTAATGTTAATTTAGAAAAAGCAATTCAAAATGGTAAATTTAGAGAAGATTTATTTTATAGATTAAGTACAGTGCCTATTTTTGTGCCTGCTTTACGAGAGCGCGGGGCTGATATTAGTTTGCTTTTTAGAAAATTTGCTTCCGATTTCTCAGAAAAATACCGCGTACCGATGCTTTCTTTGACTGAAGATGCCAAAGAAGTATTACAAAATTTTAAGTTTGCGGGCAATGTAAGACAACTCAAAAATTTAGTTGACCAAATTTCTTTGTTAGAAGGCGAAAATCGTGTCATTAATGCACAAAAACTAAAAGAATATTTGCCAACTATTTCTGTGCAAAGTCAAGCCCTCACTTTGTCATCACATCAAAACAATGATAATTTTTCAGAAAGAGAAATTTTATTTAAAATTATGTTTGATTTAAAAAGTGATGTTTCAGAACTCAAAAAATTAGTATTTCAAATGCTAAAAGGTGGAAATACAGTACACAACCCTGAAAATTATCCTATTTATCAAGAAATGTTACATCAATTTGAAAACAAAGAAAATAATAATTTGAATAATTTTCATCAAAATGAAGCAATTGTTTTAAATCAAAATAGCGAAAAAAAAAATATAATTGAGATTTTGCCACAAGATAATGAAAAAGACCAATACATTCAAGATATTCTTCACGAAGAAACAAATGATGTTTTATCCATAGAAGAAAAAGAAAAAGAATTGATTATCAAGGCTTTAATTAAAAATAAAAACCGAAGAAAAAACGCAGCACTCGATTTAGGCATTTCTGAAAGAACACTTTATCGTAAATTAAAACAATATGATTTGGATAACTAAATTTTTTTAAATTAAAACAATATGGAATTTTCTTCAAAACTAATAGAAAATGCAGTCAAAGAAATTGCAAAATTACCAAGCATAGGTCAAAAAACAGCCTTGCGTTTGGTTTTACATTTATTAAAACAAGATGAATTTTATACTAATACTTTGACTGATGCCCTCAAAAAATTAAGAACAGAAATTCAATATTGTCAAAATTGTCATAATATTTCAGATAGTTCGATTTGTAATATTTGTAGTAATCCACAGAGAGAACAAAGTTTGGTTTGTGTGGTAGAAAATATGCAAGATATTATTGCCATCGAAAATACGCATCAATACAGAGGTCTTTATCACGTACTCGGCGGCGTAATTTCGCCTATGAATGGCATTTCGCCCTCTGATTTGAATATAGAAACGCTTATCAATCGCTTGCCTAACTCTCCTATCAAAGAAATTATTTTTGCTTTGAGTCCTACGATGGAAGGAGATACAACCGCCTTTTATTTGACTCGAAAAATAAAACCATTGGGAATAAAATTGAGTACAATTGCACGTGGCATTGCGATTGGTAGCGAATTAGAATATGCTGACGAAATTACATTAGGAAGAAGTATTTTAGGGCGAATTAATTATGAATAATTTTTTTTCCTGATATTTTTGAAATAAAAAAATAAACTAAATAAAATCAATCAAACTACTATACAATTTATCAAACTCTCCAAAAGTTTAAAAACTTCTGGAGAGTTAAAAACCACGAGTTCTACTAAATTTTATACGTTTTTTTCTATTGAGCAATTGTAGTACACACTTTTAGTGTGTCGACACACTAAAAGTGTGTACTACAATTTTTATTTTCCGTATAAATCTTAGTAGAACC
>RDZP01000148.1 GCA_004294005.1 Cytophagia bacterium | reverse complement strand
CTATCAGAAAATAAATTTCATTTGGTATCATTCAATACAAAATTAAATAAAATTACCTTAATTTTATCAAAAAAGAAACTTTCAAATACTTTTTAACGTATTAACTATTATATATTAATTAAAAACCTTATTTCTAAAAAATATGAAAAGAATTTTGCTTTTTTTATTGATCATACCATTTTTTTGGTCTTGTAAAGAAACTGAACCTACACCTGCAGAGGCATTGGTTGCCAATAAAGATTGGCAGACACAAGGGCTTTTTGTCAATGGAGTCGCTACTGAAGCAGCACCTTATGTAAAAATTCGTTTTTCAAAATCTACTATTAATTCTACTATTATTAATGGACAAAATCTTGGTCCTTTGGCTACTTGGTCTGTTGCAGGCACTACACTAAGTTTGACTTATCCTAATTTTAGCACTACTGGTGCTGTGAGTTTTGCAAGCCAAAGTGTAAAAATTACAAAATCATCAGAGACGGAACTTTGGGTTACTCCTTTAGATGGTGTTGATGGTATTTCTTTGTTTGGTTTGATAAATTTAAGTCAAGGAGCAGAATTTCGTTTTACGCTTAATCCTAATTCTGTAGCACCTAATGTTACAGACCCTAATTTAACAGGTGTAACTTGGAAAGGTTTTGGAGATGCGACTGCAGGTTATTTTGCTAATAATATAAAGCAAGGTGATGCAAACAATCTTACTATGAAATTTGGTACTTTCTATGGTATCAACTATGTGAGTATTGCGGGAGTTCCAACGCCTGCTACTTGGGCTTTGAACGCAGCTAAAACGCGTTTAATTCTTTCTTATCCAAAATTAGGCATAACACCAGGTGCTACTGTTGCTTTTAATATTACTACCCCTTTGACTGCAACATCTTTTAGATTAAGTGCTGCTAATACAATTAATATTTTGAATGGTGCGATTAATTTACCAATTAATCAAGAATTAAGAATGATTCCTCAATAATAGATACAATTAAAATCTATTCAAAAAAAAGACTACCTGAAAATTTAGGTAGTCTTTTTTTATTGGTGGTGTTACAAATGTAATGTTTTATCCTGCTGAACGAAGTGAAGCATCTTTATCATTGAGTAGCGTTTTGTCAACAAAAAAGTAGATTTTTCGCTTCGCTCAAAAAGACAAAACCATTACAAGTATAGCACTACCTATTATTATTTTCGAATATAAATCATAGCAAAATATTTTAGTTATTACTTTTGAATATTACTCTCAAAAAACGTAAAATAGGTTGTTCTATTTTTTCTGATAAAAATAAAATAAAAAAATGAATGAATATAATTTTAAAATATAATCCAAAGTTACCCGAAAAGAACCAAAAATGAAATCTATTTTCTAGTTGCAACAAAATACTTCCAAAAATACCCATCATCAAAGAATGTGCAATATACAAAAAATAAGATGCATTTCCAAAACGGACTAATAAGTTCATTAAATAATTTTTTGAGGGAAATCCGTATCTTTTTTCTATTAATAATGCACCTAAAACTACCCAAAAACCAATTATTCCGCCCAATATTTCTCTTGATTTAAAATAATAAGCAGGTAAAAAAGAAATTAAAATACAAGATAAAAATAAAAATAAAAAATATTTTTTTAAGTTTATTGTTGAATAATGATAAAGATAAAATATAAAAATACCTATATAAAATTCTATAATAAGAGAATTGAACAAGAAAGAAAAAGGAAACGAAAGTGTAAAAAAGGAAAAAGAATATATTTTGCTTATCAAAGATAAAAAACTACCCAAAAAAACAATCATCAATATCCCCAAAAAAAGACGATTTATAAATAAAATAGAAAATAAAAGATAAAAATATAATTCATAACTCAAAGTCCAACTCACTACCAAAAAAGAAGGATGATAAAACGTAAGAAAAAAAGTTTGCCAAAATGAAAACCAACTAAATTGATAAAAATCAGATATTTTTCCACCTTTGAGCAATAAAGCCAATATAAAAATCCCACAAACACTCCAATATAATGGATATATTCTAATAAATCTTTTGTATAAATAAGTTTTTAAATGTTTTGTTTTACCAATGTATTCAAAATGTGTATGAAAAATAATAAATCCACTCAAAACAAAAAAAATATCTACGCCTATATATCCATAAGGCATTATGCCTGCATGCAATAAAAAAACCATACTTGCCGCTAAAGCCCTTATGATTTGTAATGAAAATAATGGCGTTTTTTCCATGATTATTTTGGTAGTGCTGTATTCTAATGTTTTTGTCCTTTTGAGCGGAGCGAAAAATCTACCTTTTTCCCCGCAAAATGCTATTCAATGGTAGATATGCTTCACTTCGTTCAGCAGGACAAAACGTTATCTTTGTAGCACAACCCTATTTTTTAGTCTAACTCCAAATATTTTTCAATATTATTTTTGAGTGTTTCAATTCTATGCTCACTCACAGCAGGAATAAATTTTTGTTGTGTAATTTCTTCAAATAAAGCAATGTATTCTTTAGCGATTTGATGTCTAAACTCATCATTCATATCAGGAATTGTCTGCCCATCTAAGCCTTGAAATCCATTTTTTATCAACCATTGTCGCACCATTTCTTTAGAGCGTTGTGGTTGCGGTTCATTATTGGCTTGCAATCGTTCATAGTTTTGTTTATCAAAATAACGAGCAGAATCAGGCGTATGTATTTCATCTATCAAATATACTTCATTGTTGAGCGTTCCAAATTCGTATTTTGTATCTGCCAAAATTAAATTGGCTCTTTCAGCAATTTCTTGTCCTCTTTCAAAGAGTTGAAAAGTTGCTTTTTCAATGATAGTATAAATATTTTTTTGTACTAATCCTTTCGCTAAAATTTCCTCAGTAGTAATGTCTTCGTCGTGACTTCCTTGTAATGCCTTGGTGGTTGGGGTAATAATAGGAAAAGGAAGTTTGCCGTTTTCTTTGAGATTATCAGGCAAAATTACACCATTAAAAACTCTTTGACCATTTTTATAAGCACGCCAAGCACTACCAACCAAGTATCCTCTGATGACCATTTCTATTGGCAATGCTTCACATTTTAGACCAACACTTACGCTTGGGTCAGGTGCAGCAAGCCACCAATTTTTGATAATATCTTTGGTATTTTGCAACCAAAAACTTGATAATTGGTTCAAAACTTGTCCTTTATTTGGAATTGGCTTTGGTAAAATAACATCAAAGGCAGAAATACGGTCTGAGGCAATCATGACTAATTTGTCAGAGAAAATATATACTTCTCTTACTTTACCTCTATAAAAATCAACTTGATTTTTAAATTCGAAATGGGTGGTTGTTATATCAGACATTAAAAAAAGTAAATGATTAAATTGATTATAAAAATTATTTTTTCTCTACCATTATCAAATTAGAACTTCCTTCTCTAAATTGATACCCAATACCAAAAGGCAAAGGTCTAATGGTATATTTTTTTTGTTTGTAAGCAGTATTCATATCATTTTGCCAATAATTTGCAAATAAACTTATCGGACCTGCATAAGTACCAAATAAAGTAACGTCCCATTTTCCATTCGTAAAATTATTAAAAGCCATTCCTGAGTCGTCTTGTACGAGGTATTTTGTTTTGTCTAAAATAATGTTTTTGATAACACTAAAATAAGGTTTGTACATCAAATATGAAGCAGATTTAAGATAAACAGTTTTAAAATCTAATTTTTCTATGAATGTTTTGAGGTCTTTTCTTTGATTCAAACCACCTTTTCCTTCATAAATATCATTCGAAAGATTAACACTTAAATAATACAAAGTTTTACGTTCCTCAGGTTTATCACCTCTTTGAAATTCAATTTTTGTAGCATAATAAGTATTTTTCTCTGCTTTAAAATCAGTGATTGCTACTAATTCACCCTCTTTATTGAGTGCCATTTTTTCATAATTTAATATTTTATGATTAGTACGCGCCATAAAAAGCATTATCACAGGCAAAGTGCCATCAATTGAACTCACTACTCGTCCTGTCAAATCTACATTCATATCAATGGTTTTGAAAAAACTATATTGCAAAATTGTAACTAAACTTCTTTGTAAACCATTAAAATAACCACCTAAATTTGTTTTCGCAATTTTATCAATATCAGGCAAAGTACCAATTGGCTCCAAACCTATCATTACAATATTATCTACTTCAGGAAAAAATGTACCTGCATGTAAAAAATCAGGCCCACTGAAAGGATAAAATAAAGTTCCACCTTGTTTTGTGATTTTTTCGAGTTCGGTTTCTCTCCATTTAATAAGTTTTGGTCTTTTAATATTGATGACATCATTCCATTGTTTATCAGCATTTTTAGCATAATTTACCCATTCTTTTCGTTTTGAGAGTTCTTCATAAACACTTCCTTCTTCGGGTTGCATACCTGCGATAAATCTTGCCAAATCATTAAATTTACGCTCAATTTTAATATCAGAAGGTTTTTTTGAAGTTTTTTCTTCTTTATTTTGATTTGATTTTGTAGATTTGTCGTCTTTTGTTTGTTCTTGTGCTTGATTACCACAAAAACTAAGACTTAATAACAATGCAATGGCTGTTACTGAAATAAAACTATTTTTTAACATTTTTTTAAATTTTTAAGTATTTTTAGAAGTGCAAAGATAGTATTTTTCTGAATAAAAATGAAATTTTATTCATAAGACTTTTAATAAAAGTTTATGATTATTTGTTATACTCAATCAACATTGGTTTTGTATTTTTATTCTAACAAGTCATTAAAAATCAAGATAACCAATCCTAAAAATCTCTAAAATTATATAAATCTTGGCGTAAAAAGGGGAGGGGCTTAAAAAAATGCAGCAACATACTCAATCAATACTTTTCCATAAAAAAAAATATTCATTCCTAATGCAGAATATAAATTAAGTCGCATTGTATTTTTGAAATTGACATTTTTTTCATTTTTGAGGCTGATATAAAACCAATTCAAAAAGAAAATAACAGAAGGAAGCAAACTTATCATAAATAAATTAGCCATCAAAAAATCAAAATATTTCCAAAAAAATAAAAAATAACCACCACCCACCATGCCAAAAACCAATAAAGTAAATAAAAATGTACCTCGAATACCCAATAAAATACTAATAGTTCTGTCACCCCGTTTTGAATCTTCGCTGTGTTGATAAATTTGAGTCATCGGATAAGAACCCAATAACAAAGCAGAACTTAGACAACCTGCAAATAAAACCTTATCACTGAAAGCAAAATTGATATCATTTGTTAATCCGATAACACTCACAAAAATTGTAAAAAAACCTTGAAAAAATCCCACTGTAAATAAACCTAAAAAAGCATATTTTTTCAATCGAACCAAAGGATGACTGTATGCTTTAGAAGCCAATCCATACATCAAAATACCTACAAAAAATGTAATATTCACTAAAAGACTTAATAATAAAGCGATAATATCTAAAAATAAAGACGAAAAATAAAGGTCTTTGCTTACAGGAGGCGGTTTTTCGAGCCCACCAATACTTTCCTCATCTTTATCAAAATAAGAATTAAAACCATTGCTGGCAGGATAAACCAAAAGATGCCAAATGAAAAAAATAAGCAATGCTTTTGATAACACCAAACAAGAAGGTAATACCAAAGCAAAACCAAAAACGGGCATTAGGAAAAAAGAAAAAGGAAATCGCAGATGTAATAAGGTAGATTTTGAAAGCATTTTTTAAAATAATAACTAAAAATAATTAGAATAAGCATTGATTTTTGCCTGTAAACGTGCTTCTGCATAAGGACAAACGCCCTGTAAAGTATCTAAAATAAGTTGTCCTTCTTTTTGGTAATATTTTCGTTTTTCGGGTGTCCAATAAATAGGTGGGCTGTATAAATTATCAATTCTATCACAAATTTTAACAACTCTAACTTCTTTGGGTTGTAATAAAATCCGTTCCAAACTATCCATCATTTGATTTTCTTTGGGGAGTGATTCGTTTTTTGTGAGTGCTAATACGCCATCTGCTACTTTTTTTCCAAAAGAAATTTCTATTTCATCATATTTGATATAAGTATCTTCGATTGTATCATGCAATAACCCACATTGAATAGCAAAATCAATGTCAAAATTGGCTTCGGGCGTGTGTAAAATAGCAGAGGCAACTTCCATTGTTACAGCTGCCAAATGTTTAAGATAAGGAATATCCATACCTAGAATTTTTTGTGAGGCATGTGCTTTTGCAGCAAATGAGATAGTTTGTCTGTATATTTCTTCGTTCCAAAACATTTTTTTACTATTTTAAGGTGATAAAAAATGATTCAATTATAAAAAAAACTTTCCAAGTACTTAAAAAAAATAAATAGTTGGAAAGTTAATTAATTAAAAATTTTGTTCAATATAATTCATTTCAACGGCTGCTCCTTCTGCTAAATCTTGCGCTTCTCTCAAAATATCTTCATCATCAGGTGGATAAAACCAATTAATATCTACTTCTCCTCCTTGATTTCTGTATTCCTTTAATACTTTTAAAACACCTAATAATGCTTTGAACGAGCTCGTATTAAAATAACTCAATCTAAAATTAAAGATAATTCCTTTTTTAACCTCTTGTGCATAATTACGAATCCATTGTGTAATTTGTGCATAAAACTCACCTGTATATTCCAAATAAGATTCACCTGATACTTCACAGATGCCCGTTGAGACAGTTAAGCTAACTAACGGGGTGTAGAACTCACCTTTTGCACCTTCTATATAAAGATTTTCCATATTTTTTATAGTATTATTTTGTATTATTCAAAAAAAGAGAATAATTGTATAATTTTTTTTTATTTTTTTATTTTAATGATGATAGTATAAAAACTTAAATGTTCGTCTATTATTTGTATATCTACCCCTACAGGATTTTCAGATACCAAACAAGATTTAATCAATCCTACGCCTGCACCTTTACTTTGTGGATTGATGGGAGATTCAACAATTTCTAATCGATATTTCCTTAATCCTTCCATATCTAAACTATTGATTTTTTCTGCTTGTTCTTTCAAAAAATTACCTTGATTCGTTTCTATTAAATTACCAGTAATTAAATAAAAACTTTCAGTGTTTTGCGAGACGATAATCATTCCTACTTTATCATCTTCCCCAAAATGATCAATTTCAACAGAATAGTAAAAGATATTCTGTGCCAACTCCATATAAATAGAAGTCAATTTGCGATTGATGCGAGGATTATCTTTAAATTTAGTTTGAATTTCTTGGCTTAGTCCTGAAATTAAACTTGTTGTAATAGGACCTTTATAAGACAAAACTATATTCTCAGGTAACATCAATTGCATATATTTTGACAATGAACTAAAATTCTGAAGCATATTGAAATAGTAGGTAAAATGATTAAAAAGTTATGTATTTTTCAAAAAAATAATTGGTTTTTTATGTGCAATAAATTATATACAAAATTAGTGCTTTTTTTTTAGAAGGATAAATATTTTATATTAAAATTTTAATTTTTCTATATTTCTTTTTTTTATCCACTCTAAATAAGTAGATAATTCAGAAGATTTTTTCAAACTATCTATGTTTGTATATTTTTTTGCTAATACTTTATTTTTAAATGTTTTATGAATGGTTTTATGACAAGGTTGGCACAAATCAACGGTTTCCGTATGTTTTCCTCCTTGAGATTTTGGTAATAAATGGTGTTTTGAAGTGTGATTTACCTCCCTATCACACAAATTACAATGTGCCATACTTTCTATAAAAATTATTTTCACAAAAATAAATATTGTTTTTTATAATTCCAAATAATATCGTAATAATATTTTTTAACTGATAATTTTGGTTCTACTAAATTTTATACGATTTTTTCTATTGAGCAATTGTAGTACACACTTTTAGTGTGTCGACACACTAAAAGTGTGTACTACAATTTTTATTTT